>JALZVZ010000323.1 GCA_023299945.1 Altererythrobacter sp.
AATAATTGAACACATAGAGGTGCTTACTGTCCCGCCTGATGCGCAAACCTTCGGGCAAATCATGCGTCTCTAGGCTCGTTTCCTCCAATCCGCGCGCCACCACTTCATCCAAAACCGCGCCTGCGGGCCATGTCGCCAGATAGCGGACCTTGCCGTGCTTGAAGCTTGCAGGCGTGCTGTCTTTCGCGGTCAATTCTGGCTCTGCTTCACCTTCAATATGATCGAGCCAATGCGCGATTTCCCAGGAGCCTCCCTCATGCACCAAACCTGGCCTAAGGCTTTCTGACCGCGTCACTTTCATTGGGATGATATCTTGCAAAACACCCGGTGCAAGATTGTCTGGAATCGCAAAATTTTGCGTGCGCGAACCCGACCTTGGGCCGATGATAACTTGCCCCTCAAACCGCTTTAATGCCGCTAAGCAATCCTCGCTAACAATCGGCAGGCATGGCACGATCGCTAGTTGGTAAGCCGACAAATCTGTGCCGGGCCGCACAATGTCCACATTGAGACCCTGCTTGCGCAAAGCCGTGTAGCAATCAAACGCTGCCCATAATGCTGAACGGCCCTCGCCCTGCGGCTGAATTTGCGTCATCCACTCTGCTTCATATGCAAAAATAAGCGCGGCATCTCGAACCGTCTCTCCTTTGGCCTGCATCATCTCCAGTTTGGCAGCCGCATCTTGGACCTCTGCCAAAGCGGGCGCATCCGCGCCATCGGGCCGCAGCAGACCGGAGTGCATTTGCTCTTGCGCGCGCGGGTTTTGCCGCCAGCGGAAATAGCTGACCAGCTCTGCGCCATGGGCTGCTGCCTCCATTGTCCACAGCGCCACCATACCGCCCAATGGCACCGGATTATACCGCGCCCAATTTACCGGCCCGGGCTGTTGTTCCAGCACAGACCAGCGCTCGTTCTTGGCGCAACCGCGATACAAATCATGGTGGAATGCCGCGATATCAGGATGGCCTTGGCGCGCATATTCCAGCTTCTCGGTATCTGTAAAACGGAACATTTCAAGGAAGCCGAGCGGGTAGCTATCCCAGCCCAATATATCCAAATCATCGCCGAGGTCGTGTGCATCATAGCCGGTGTAAAAGCCCATCGCATTGTGCGTGATATCGCGCCCCGGCGAGCATTCACGCAGGATCTCTACCTGCGCGGCGTTGAAGGCAACAACTTGGTCAGAGGAAAACCGGCGGAACGCGAGCCAATGCGCTGGGTTCGCCTCTGTCACGGTCAGATTGGGCAGCTCAATCTCGTCAAAGCTGCGATATTCCATCGACCAAAAAACATTACCCCATGCAGCGTTCAGCGCCTGAATGTCGTCATAGCGCGCAGCCAACCAAATGCGAAACGCATCGCGCGCTGCGGGCGAGAAGCTTTGCACCGTATCATGGCAGCCATATTCATTATCTGTCTGCCATTGGACCACAGCTGGATGCTGACCGTACCGCTCAGCCATGGCGCGGGTGATCCGCTTTGCCTCAGCCAAATAACCCGCATGGCTAAAGCAATAATGCCGCCGCGAACCAAAGCCGCGCGGGCGTCCATTGCGGTCATGTGCGAACATATCAGGCATTTGATCACACAGCCATTTGGGCGGAGTGGCCGTCGGCGTCCCCATGATGATTTCAAGGCCAGCACCGTGTAAAACCTCGACCACATCATCGAGCCATTGCCAGTTATAAATGCCCGGCTGAAGCTCAATCCGGTTCCATGCAAATTCGCCAATGCGCACTTGGCTAAGGCCAGCATCCGCCATCCGGCGCGCGTCATCCGCCCATCCATCTTGGGGCCAATGTTCAGGGTAATAGCAGCAGCCCAATTTCATCATCTGTCCCTCATCGCGCCATCTCAACACAAGGTCAATTCGCAGCATTATGGCTAATTAAATCCAAGCACCAGCCTGATCAATTTTTAACCCAATGCTCCCAAACGAAAGGTCGCAGAACGCCCGATGCCCTGAGGCATTGGCGCTGTTAATGCGGTAAATAAAAGACATAGGCGCAAGTGCTTGCGCCGTAAAACCAGAACACCGTGTTTCATTGAGCCGATATCGTGTTGCAGCAGACGCGTGACCAGCGTGTGCCGCCGCCGCGCGCCGCCTATAATTATGCCGGACCCATGCTGGCCGGATTCCTTAACGCCAATGGCGTGATGCAGGGCCGCGGGCTAGATTTCCTCGACACTGCGCGCGCCTTTGTGCTGCTCGGCATGACGCAGGGCGATGCTGCGATCAACGCTTGGAACAGCAAATATGAGAAGGCTTGAGGGTTTTAATTGCCTCCTGAGCGCGCGCCATTACTGTGGGACTCAAACAGGAGATAACCCGCATGACCATCACATTTTACGACACCTCCACCGCGCCCAGCCCGCGCCGCGCGCGCATCATCTTGGCCGAAAAGAACGTGCCGCATGAAGTCGTGCAGATCGACATGATGACAAATGAGCAAATGTCACCAGAATATCGCGCGATCAATCCGGCTGCGACAATCCCCGCACTGAAATTGGATGATGGCACGGTGCTCACCGACAATGCCGGTATCGCCGCCTATTTGGAACATGCCTATCCCGAGCCGCCTTTGCTCGGCGTAACTGCGCTTGAAAAAGCGGAAGTCGCAACATGGCAGTGGAGGATTGAAAACGGCTTTGGAATGGCAGTCGCCAGTGCATTCCGTAATTCGCACCCTGCGATGAAAGGCCGCGCCTTGCCCGGCCCGCATAATTATGAGCAAATTCCTGAGCTTGCGGAGCGCGGCATGGCGCAAATCGGGCATTTCTTGAAAGGCTTTGAACGCCATATGGGAGGGCGAGCATTTGTGGCCGGAGAGCGATTTTCCGTCGCCGATGTGACCGCGGTTTGCTTCCTCGATTTTATGCGGGTTACCGGCACAAAATTGAGCGATGCAACGCCCAATTTGCTCAGCTACCGGAAACGCATGGGCGAGCGCCCATCAGTGAACCTTTAGGCCAGTCTGGCTTCAGAC
>JALZVZ010000324.1 GCA_023299945.1 Altererythrobacter sp.
ACAAAGGCCGCATTCTCTCAGCCGGGTCTGCCTCAAGGCCGAGCCATTTGGTGAGCATGTTCATCGTCAATATCCTTCAAAAAATAGGCATGCCTGCAGCAGGTGCCTCAGCGCAAGCGTTCATCCTCAATTCAAACCGCCGGCGTCAAACGTTCGCGACAAGACAGCGTGCCCTATGCACATTCGCTTATCGGCAAGGCGTTGCAAGGCGCCGAGCATAACCGTAAGGCTTGGGTTAGATATAGGAATTGCAGCAGCGGGGGCAATGCGCCATCACGCGACTTATGTTGCAAAATGAGAAGGCTTGATTGCGCAATGGTGATGAAAAAAGCGCTTACTATCGGTTTGGTGGCAGCGATCGGGCTGGGGCTTTCGGGCTGCTCGTCGATCCGCGAATCGCGTGGTTATGTGGTTGATGGCGTGCTGGTGAACTCAGTTCAGGCCGGTATCGATAACCGTCGTTCGGTGGAGGCGACTTTGGGCCGCCCAACTTTCACCAGCGAATATGGCGATAAGACCTGGTATTATATTTCCAGCGTCACAGGCCGTAAGCCGTTCGTTCGGCCAAAGATCAGCACGCATTCTGTGCTGGCGGTAAAGTTCGATGCAGCGGGCAATGTTGTGAGCACAGAACGCTCCGGCGTCGATCAAGTCGCCTTCCTCAGCCCTGATGGCAAAGAAACGCCAACCTTGGGCCGCGAGCGCACATTCCTTGAGGATCTGTTCGGCAATATCGGGCAAGTGGGCACGGGCGCTGGACCAGGTGCACCTTAATCTTATGTGCGCTTGACCATTTGAGCGCGCGCCCCATATTTGGATCATGAGCAATGACACGGCGAGCCACGGCCTAACCCAGTGGCACGGCACCACCATTATTGGCGTGAAGCGCGGCGATACCACTGTGATCGCTGGCGATGGCCAGGTTTCCATGGGCAACACTGTGATGAAGCCCAATGCGCGAAAGGTGCGCAGGCTGGGCGAGGGTGATAAAGTCATCGCGGGATTTGCGGGCGCGACCGCCGATGCTTTCACCTTGTTTGAACGGCTTGAGAAAAAGCTGGAACAGCACCGCGGGCAATTGCTGCGCGCGGCGGTGGAATTGGCAAAGGATTGGCGCACTGACAAATATTTGCGCAATCTAGAAGCGCTGATGATTGTGGCCGATGAGGAAAGCCTGCTGGTCTTGACCGGCAATGGCGATGTTCTCGAGCCAGAAGCCAAGGATGGCACAACAATCACAGCGATCGGGTCGGGCGGCAATTTCGCGCTAGCGGCCGGACGCGCTCTGGCTGAATATGAAGATGATCCGGAAAAAATCGCGACCAAGGCCATGGGTGTGGCTGCCGATATTTGCGTCTTCACCAATGGCAATGTCACGCTAGAAAAAATTTCTTAGATAGAGATCTGCACGCCTTATGATTGAGAACTTTACGCCAAAGGCCATTGTGGCCTCGCTTGACGAGCATATTATCGGCCAGCAAGACGCAAAGCGTGCGGTCGCAGTGGCGATGCGCAATCGCTGGCGGCGGCAACGGTTGGGTGATGAGCTGCGTGATGAAGTCACGCCCAAAAACATCCTGATGATCGGGCCCACGGGCTGCGGCAAAACAGAAATTTCGCGCCGCTTGGCCAAGCTTGCAGAGGCGCCTTTCGTTAAAATCGAGGCGACCAAATTCACCGAAGTTGGCTATGTCGGCCGCGACGTTGAACAGATCGCGCGCGACTTGGCTGAAGAAGCGATCCGCTTGGAAAAGGAGCGCCGCCGCGGGGCCGTGCGCGAGGCAGCATCTGAGGCTGCAATGGAGCGTCTGCTAACCGCGTTGGTGGGTGACAGTGCGTCTGAGGCCACGCGGGAAAGCTTTCGTGAGCGCATCGTCCAAAATGCGATGAACGAAGTTGAGGTTGAGATTGAAGTGACCGATGCCCCCGCTGCGCCGTTTGATATGGGCAATATGGGCGGCAATATGGGCATGATTGACCTGTCCGATATGATGGGCAAAGCCTTTGGCAAAGCGCCGACTAAGCGCCGCAAGATGCGTGTGCCAGAAGCATGGGACAAGTTGGTTGATGAAGAGGCGGACAAGCGCCTCGATGATGATGATGTCGCGCAGGCTGCGCTCACCAATGCCGAAACCAATGGGATTGTTTTCCTCGACGAAATCGACAAGATCGCCGTGTCCGATGTGCGCGGCGGAAGTGTCAGCCGCGAGGGCGTTCAGCGCGACTTGCTACCCCTGATTGAAGGCACGACCGTTTCCACAAAATATGGCCCAATGAAAACCGACCATATTCTCTTCATCGCATCAGGCGCGTTCCATGTCGCCAAGCCATCCGATATGCTGCCTGAATTGCAGGGCCGCTTGCCAATCCGTGTCGAATTGCGGGCGCTGACTGAAGAGGATTTTGTCCGTATTCTATCCGAAACGCGCGCCAATCTGGTTGAGCAATATAAGGCGCTGATTGGAACAGAGGGCGTCACCCTCGATATTACTGATGATGCGGTGACCGAAATCGCCCGTATTGCGGCACTCGTGAATGAGAGCGTTGAGAATATCGGCGCGCGGCGTTTGCAGACGGTGATGGAAAAGCTGCTGGAAGAAATCAGTTTTGAGGCTGAAGAACATGCGGGTGAGACGATCAAAGTCGATGCGGCCTATGTCAATGAGCGGCTTAGCGATCTGGCCGGGAACAGCGATCTGTCGAAATACATCCTTTGATGAAAGCGGACATTGTCCATGATTTGGTAGCTATGCTGAAAGGCATGGACGCTGAACTTGATGAGTGCGGAGCATACCGTTTCATCGTGATTACGCCCGATATTGCACCGCAAGCATTGGGCGCAGCGATCGCCACTGTCCGCGAGGAAGAAGGTGTCACCGCAATTGTGCCATCATCACTGGCGGATGAATTGGGGCAGTTAGGCCCCGATTTTGCGCGCATCACTTTGCAAGTCCACTCTGACTTGGAGGCCGCAGGGCTTACCGCTGCGGTGGCCACTGCGCTGGCAGACAGGCATATAGCCTGCAACGTGATCGCCGCTTTTCACCACGACCATATGTTTGTGCCTTGGGACCGGCGCGAAGAAGCTCTGGCTTGCCTTATGGCCTTGTCGCAAGACGCCTGACCGGAAAACTAAGTCGCTCAGCGAAAGAGAGCGGTCACAGCTCTTGCTCGAGCACCGCATTCCGGCTCTAATGCATCCGATTGATTTAGCATTAGGGGAATGGCGTGATGTTCAAGGGTTTCTTTAAAGCAAGTGTGGGCGCAGCGGCGATGATTGCTGCGTTCCCGGCATTGGCCGACGACCATGCCGCGCCGGCCGCACCTGCCTCGCAGGCGTTGAGCGCGCCCGAGATTGAATTTACGCGTTGGCAGCTCGAAAATGGTCTGCAGGTTATCGCAATCCCTGACGATACGACCAGCACGGTTACAACATCGCTGTGGTATGAAATTGGCTCAAAGCTCGACCCAGAAGGGCGCAGCGGATTTGCCCATTTGTTCGAGCATATCCTCAGCCGCAAAACAGCGAATATGCCGTATAATATGATTTACGGACTGACTGCGGATGTCGGCGGCACGCGCAATGCCTCCAACAGCCCGGACCGCACCAATTATTTCGAGATAGTGCCAGCGGCCTATTTGGAAAGGATGCTCTGGACCCACCGGGAGCGCATGGCGTTTCCAGTGATTGATCAAGAGGTGTTCGACGGCGAGCGTGACGTTGTGAAGGAAGAGCTTCGCCAGCGTGTGCTTGCGCCGCCTTATGGCCGGTTTCAGCGTTTTGTCTTGCCAGAAAACGCCTATGAGGTGACGCCGTATCGCCGTCCCGGCATTGGCAGCATTGAGGAATTGGATTCCGCAACGCTGGATGATGCGCGATCATTTTATCAAGCCTATTACGGGCCAGACACGGCCACTTTGATTGTTGCAGGCAATTTCGACATGCCCAGGTTGCAGGCTTTGGTGGATCAGTATTTTGGCGATATCAAACCGCGCGTAAATCCTTTGCCGGTTGAGGTGTTGGAGCGTGAGCCCAAGCAAATGGCGCCGCGCGTTGTAAATGCGACTGCGCCCAATGTTCCTTTGCCGCTGGTCGGTACGATTTGGAAATTGCCTCCGGTCACTCATCCCGACGCACCCGCATTAGAAGTGATGGATGCGATCATGTCGCGCGGCAATAATAGCCGGATGCATGCGGCACTTATTCGCACCGGCAAGGCTGTGGATGCTGTGCATTTCGCACAATTGAGCGAAATTGGCGGCATGCTCGCGCAATTTGCAGTCACCAATCCAACCGCTGACCCAGATGAGGTCGCGTCTATTTTGGTTGATGTGCGCACACGCATGACCAATGAATTGGTTACGCCTGAGGAGTTGGCCGAAGCAAAGTCTGAGCTGGTTGCACAATCCTTGCGCCGCCGCGAAACGGCACGCGGGCGTGCATTTGAACTGGGCGAGGCATTGGTTCTCACCGGCGATCCCGCCTCTGCTGACCAACGCCTTGCAGCGATCGCAGCGGTGACTGCAGAAGATGTGCAGCGCGTTGCCCAGACCTATTACGACCCCCAAGGCCGTACTGATGTGACCTATACCAAGGGCGCAGATGATCCATCGGCCTATGCCAATCCTGCGCCTTTCCCGGTCTTCCGCACACTTCCCAAAGCTGTCGGCGAACCGCTGAAGGTTCTGCCAGAAGGTGAGCGGCAAGCGCCTCCTGGCCCGGGCGAAACGCCAGTGGTTGTGGCGCCCAATGTGGTGGAAAGCCAGCTCGCCAATGGCGTGACCCTTGTGGCAGCGCAAACGGGAAATGTCCCGCTGGCAACAATGACTGTGCTGGTTCCCGGTGGCAGTAAAAGCGACCCGCGCGTCAAAGCGGGTATTGCTGAAATGGCAGCGGGGCTGGCCAATCAGGGCACAGCGGGTGCTAGCGCCGAGGAAATCGCGGCAAAGCTGGAAAGTCTTGGGGCAACATTCGGAGCGACCGCGGGCACGGAAGGCAGCTTCTTCAGCCTAACCGCGCCTGTGGCCAATTTTGATGCGGCTGGTGAAGTGCTGGCCGATATTGTGAAAAGCGCCTCTTACCCAGAGGCGGAACTGGCAAGAGAGCGGAAACGCTATATTGACGGGCTGCAAGTTTCATTCAAACAGCCCGGCGACCTGGCGCGTTATGCTGCGCGGGTCGCAATGTATGGGGATGCGCCCTACGGAACTTTGCCAGGCGGCACGCCGGAAAGCTTGGCGGCGATCACTCGGGCGGATTTGCTGGACCACAGAGCCACTTATTGGCATCCAGCACAAACCAAGATCATTGTGAGCGGCGGTATTGCGCCTGAAAAAGCAGAGATCTTGGCGAATAAGTTCTTTGGTTCCTGGAGCGTTGATGGACCGCCGCCAAAGCCGGCACAATCGCCGGCTGGTTCTGTCCAACCCGTGCGCACAATCGTGATCGATATGCCCGATGCCGGGCAAGCCGCAGTGCGCGCCGTTGTGCGCGCGCCAGAGCGCAGCAATGCAGATTTCTATCCGCTGCAATTGGCCAATTCTGTTTTGGGCGGGGGTTCTTCGGGGCGCTTGTTTGAAGAAGTGCGCACCAAGCGCTCACTAAGTTATGGCGCCTATTCCGGTTTTGCCTCTCGCGCAGATGATAGCATTTTGTCGGCGAGTGCGCAGACCAAAAACGAAAGCGCGGATGAGGTTACAGCATTGTTCCTCAAGGAGTTCGATCGTCTAGGCACAGAAGAACTACCGGAAGATTTGCTTGCCAAGCGAAGGCTCTATCTCACTGGCGGATATGCACGTTCGCTTGAAAGCAGCGGCGGCTTTAATGGGATTGTCGCAGGACTGCTACAGCAAGGGCTGAGCGCTGAAGAGGCCTTCGCTTATGCCGCACAGCTGGACGGTGTAAGCGCCGAGCAGGCCTCTGGAGCAGCGAAAACCTATGTGGATCCGGCCAAGGCAACGATTGTGATTGTCGGCAATGCGGCTGAGTTCTTGGATGACCTCAAGGCTATACGGCCAGATGTTGAGGTTATTCCGGCAGATCAGCTCGATCTGTCGAGCAGCGCATTGCGGTCTCTAACGGCGCCGCCGGAAGGGGGGAGCGCAGAATAAACTGCGCGCGCCTCGATCCGAGCAAAATTCAGAACCTTTCGGCTAGACCGCTGGGCCATCCTGACGGGTGATCACGCGGGCCTGCGCGACGCTGGTAATGCCGCCGTAATTGCACGCGGCTTCATAGCTTTTCTCAGATTTGGGCAGTGTGACTCGTGTTTTTACTATCCATTTCCCCGTTTGGAATACAGATAGCATCGAGGTCTGCTCTTTGGCAGGTGTGTCGCCGCGCGCTGGAATAGAATAGTCATACATTGCCAACCCAAGGCCCAAATTGGCATCTTGTCCTTCGCTGCCTTCTTTTTTCATGCGGGCGAGAATGGCTTCAGCCAAAGGTTTGATAACGCCGCGGTGGCATTGCTGACCCTCTGCTTTACGCTCTGTCACGGTAAGGGCAGTCATCTTGCTGACTTCCGTTATGTCGTTCTTCGCCATGCTATAGGCGGTCGGTCCGGTGAGGCCTTCTGCGGTGTAGACATAGAACGTCAATCGGCTGAACCCGCTCTCATCGACCTTTTGATATTGGCAAGAACTATTGGTCCCATCGGGCGCGTGGTCATCAATTCTTACCAGTTTCAAATCGCGAAAAATGTCTGGGCAAATCGCGCCGCTTTTTATGTGAACAAAGTTGCGGCCAGCATCAGTTGAGACAGGAAGCCAGTTTGCCGGATTGGCAGAGATCCCTGAGCGAGCAGAGCGGATGCGCGGCTTTACTTGATCCACTGAAGGGGGGGCTGCTTGCATTTTTACTTGAGGGACAGCTGTCTCGTTTTCCGATTGTGCAATTGCACAGGCTGGCGCAATCAAAGCGGCAGCGGATGAAAAACTAGCAATTGCACGGCAAATATTTCGCATAAGCACCCCTCAAAAAGCGGGGAAACACAGACCCCTAGCCGCATAACCTCGACTTGGAAGCGTGAACCTAGGCTGAAACGAGTTGGATACCCAAGGCTATTGGGCCGCTTCGCTGACTTCATCGCTTTCGGTAAGCTGGCGGTTCCACATATCGGCATAGAGCCCGCCTGCAGCTAGCAGAGCGTCATGCTTGCCTTGTTCAGCCAAGCGGCCAGATTCGAGCACAAGGATGTTGTCTGCATCTGCAATGGTGGATAGCCGGTGCGCAATCGCCAAGGTTGTGCGGCTTTGTGACACCCGCTGCAAAGTAGACAGAATATCTTGTTCGGTTCGGGTGTCGAGCGCGCTGGTTGCTTCATCCAAGATCAGGATCGGCGGATTTTTCACCAAAGTGCGGGCAATGGCGACGCGCTGTTTCTCACCGCCGGACAGTTTCAACCCGCGCTCGCCCACTTCGGTCGCAAGCCCGTCAGGCAGCTCTTGGATGAAGGGCCAAATGCTGGCATCGCGGGCTGCTTGCTCAACCAGAGCCTCATCCGCCGTGCCCGATCCATAGGCAATATTATAGCCGATGGTGTCATTGAACAGGACACTGTCTTGCGGGACGATCCCGATATTGGCGCGCACGCTGTCCTGTTGGTGCTGGGCAATGTCTTTGCCGTCGATTAAAATGCGGCCTGATTGCGGATCGTAAAAACGGAACAATAGCCGCGCGATGGTGCTTTTACCCGCGCCGGAGGGACCGACGATGGCCACGCTGGAGCCTGCGGGAACTTCGAAAGACAGCCCCTTCAATATCGTGCGTTCTGGCTCGTAACCGAAATGCACATTGTCAAAGGTGATATGCGGTTTGCGGACAATCAGAGCTGGCGCGCCGGGCGGGTCTGTCACCTCCAGCGGAGTGTCCATCAATTTGAACATTGCACCCATGTCGACGAGGCCCTGCCGAATGGTTCGGTAAACCCAGCCAAGCAAATCAAGCGGGCGGAACAATTGCAGTAGATAGGTGTTCACAAACACCAGATCACCGACTGTCAACTCGCCTTTGCTCCAACCCCACACCGTATAGGCCATGGCGGCCGCCATCAGCGCATTGGTGATCAGGGCCTGGATCATATTGAGCAGGCCGAGCGAGTTTTCGCTCTTTATCGCCGCTTCTGCATATGAACTTGCAGCCTTAGTGTAGCGTTTTTCCTCTCGGGCCTCGGCGCCGAAATATTTGACCGTCTCGTAATTGAGCAGAGAATCAACAGCGCGGTGCAGAGCTTGCCCGTCCAGATCATTCATCTCGCGCCGCAATTTGGTGCGCCATTCGGTGATCCAGCGCGTGACGGCAATATAAGTTACCACCGTAAGGGCAGTGGCCGCGACCATCTCCCAACCGAAATTGATATAGAAAATGACGCCCACCGCGATCAGCTCAATCGCGGTTGGGGCAATGTTGAACAGCAAGAAATAGAGCATCATGTCGATGCTTTTGGTGCCGCGCTCGATCACCTTGGTTACCTCGCCTGTGCGGCGCGACAGGTGAAAGCGCAGCGACAGGCGGTGGAGCCGGTGAAAAACATCGGTTGCCAGGTTCAGCGTTGCGACCTGTCCCACGCGCTCAAACACCATATTGCGCAATTGATCAAAGGCAACGGAGGTAAAGCGGCCAAGCGCATATGCGAGCACCAAAGCCAGTGCGACGCTCATGGCTTGGCTCATCGTATCACCGCTGGGCGAGCCTTCCATTGCATCGACCGCATCGCGGTATGCAAAGGGCAGGGATAGGATCACAGCCTTGGCCGCCAGCACCAGCATCATCGCTATAACGATGCGCCGTTTTAGCGAGGAATTATCACGCGGCCATAGATAGGGCAGAAACCGCCGTAGCGTTTGCCATCCATCGGTTTCAAGCTCGCGCTTGGCGTCATCAGATGTGGAAGTATCAGGCGGCATTGCTGGTCACATGTGGGCGCGGGGCTGTGCATGCACAAGCGTGCAAGCGCGAAAACCTGCATATTGTGACCGGCTCCTAAGGCCTTTACGGGCGGGGCGCTTTGTTTTTTCGCTGTCTTTGGCGGAGCTGATATTTGCTCGGCACGTCGAACAATATGCGTTTGGTGGAAAAATCAATCGCGACACGGTTGAACATCCGCAAATGCTGCATGCCTAGCGATAGAACCGGCTGGTCTTTCAGGCCAAGCGCCTCGAATGCGGGGGCATCGGCATAAGTGATGGGCATATTGCGCAAGGTCAAACCTTGGATCTTAATTTTGCGGGCAATCGACATTTCTCCTGTCATGGAGACACCGTTTACATCGGTTGTTGTGACGTCTTGCGCGCGTTTCGCCCTTATCTTGCGCTGCAAAGCGAGGTTGCCGAGGCTGCTTTGGGCGCCAGTGTCGATAATTACGGTTGTTCTCACGCCCTCAATCTGGGCATTGGTGACCAGCAATTGGCCAAGCTTAGGACGAGCACGCACGATGATTTCAAAGCCGCGATTGCTACTTTTATCCTCTGCATCTGCGACTGCGATTGTCTCATTTTGAAAGTCGATCAGCACGCGCATATCTTGCAAGCTGTCGAGCCCAATGATCCCATCGGCTCCAACATGATGCCGGCTAAGGACAGGGGCGGTGATGTCATAGAGAGTGCGGCTGCCAAATTCGAGCTGCTCCAACTCGACCAGATCAACCGAGCGACGGCTGGCCATGCCAACCAATGTTGCCGTGCCAAGAGGTGCTAGACTTAAAGCTTCATTGATCCGGTGGGTGACTACGGTGGCCTGTGACCCTGTATCGATCATGAAATTATAGGGGCCCGCGCCATCAATGGTGACAGGCACGGTGTAACGCTCATTGCGCTCTGTATCGAGATCAAGCACTTCTGTGGCGGCATCGGTAAGACTGGGAGCAATTGCGCCGTCTTTTGCAGAATCTTTCAGCGGCTCAACAGCAGCGCTTGTGGCGGTTAGCGCCACCGCTGAGGCTATTGCCGGCGCCATCCAAATAGCGTTCATTGCCGTCTCTCCTATAAGTGAAGAGGCAGGCTACCACTAAAACGGCGGATACCAAAGTCGTTAGGATGGTGAGGGCGGGGGTGCTTCAGGCTTTGGACGCAGGATTGCCCAGGTTTCTTTGACGAGCCTGGGCCAGACCAACCACATTGTCGCGCTATATGTTGCCGCTCCCACAAAGGCTTGCAGCGCAAGATTGGCAAGGGCAAAGTCAAAGTGCAGATAAGTCTGCACGAGGATGACTGCACCTGCCATAGCGGCGACACAGACAAAGATCGGCAGTAGTTCACGCAGCAAAGCGAACGGGCTAACCTCGATGCGCGGCAGTGTCAGCGTCAAGGTAAATGCCAGAAGGCCCGGCGCTGCGATCCACCACGCATAGACCAATCCCATGGTTCCCTGCTGCGCCCCCCATAAGAAAGCGCATGGCATAATAATCGCGCCTGCGATGCTGGTTGTCAGGTAAATTTGCGGCTTACCGATCGAATTGGTCGTCGGCGAACATATAAAGTGCAAGGCCATTAGCGGCATGGCCAGCGCCAGTCCTGCGACAATCGGAATAATGCCAGTCCATTTCTCGCCCATCAAAACGTTGATCGCATCAGCGCTGGTCAGGGCAAGGCCTATATATAAGGGCGCTGTGACCATCATCACCATCCGCGCAGTTTTGAGGAAGTACGGGCCCACAGGTTGTTTCGCTCGGTTGAGTTCTGAATAGGCGGCAAGCGCCACCTCATTGATTGGCGGTATAAAGCGGCCTGTCACGATCAAGGTCAGGAACAAGGCCTGCGTGTAGAGACCAACATCAAAGGTCGTCATTACACGGCCTGCGATCATAACATCGCTTTGGCTTTGGATGATCCAGAACAATTGGCACAGCGTTAGCATGCCGCCAAAGGTAAAAAGGTCCCAGGCTCCGCGCGGGTCGAAGATAGGGCGGATCCAAAGCCTGGCCGCAATCATCAATCCAATCGCCCGGCTCACAAATATGGAAAGTCCCGAATAGACTAAGGCCCAAACGCCCCACCCCATCCAAGCGAGCACAAGCGCGGTAATGGCGCCGACGAGGGCGCTGGCCATATTTGCCTGACCCTGCTTCCGAAACT
Organism: Altererythrobacter sp.; assembly: GCA_023299945.1. GTDB lineage: Bacteria > Pseudomonadota > Alphaproteobacteria > Sphingomonadales > Sphingomonadaceae > Erythrobacter. The sequence goes on from JALZVZ010000324.1 coordinate 11,074, forward strand.
GCAATTGCCGCGCCAGCCATTCAGAGGGAAGGGCAATAAAGGGTATGGTGAGAAAGATGAGCGCTTGAATACGAAGCATATGCGCAATCACAGGCTCATCGAAATAGGCCGCTGCCGCTGGCGCAAGCGCAAATTGTACAGATGCCAAGAACACATTGGCGAGAAGCAGCATGCCAAACACTTGCCCAACGCGCCGCTGATCCAGCCTATCTGTCTGAACGATAGAGGTGGCAAAACTTTGCCCATTAAGAAAGGCGAGGGCGGTTACCAGCACTTGGCTCATTGCGAATAGACCGTAGTC
>JALZVZ010000325.1 GCA_023299945.1 Altererythrobacter sp.
CCCCACTTATGATCGCGCAATCTGGGCGATCAGCGATTTACAATACGGGCAGTGAAAACAGCTTGTTCTGCGCGGTTCCTCGAACGGCGGCCTATATCGCTGCAAAGCACGGCGTGCTCGGCATGACGGAGAGCCTGCGCGAAGACTTACCCGAAAATATCCATGCAGGCACCGTCATTCCCGGCTGGGTTTATACCGATATTGGCGAGGCGCGATTTATGGAGCACGGCATGGCGGCGGATGATTATGCCGCGATAATCGTTCCGCAAATGCTGGCGCGGCAGCGGTTCGTGGTCAGCCACAAAAGCAATTTGACTCATATTGCTGAACGCATTGATGCTTTGCAGAGTGCCTACTCAACAAACGCTTTTGACGATACAGCATACGGTGCGCCCGATTATGACATCCGCAATTTTATAGCCAGGATGCGAACCCGAAAAGGCTAAGTCTTGCGATCAAAATTCGTAAGCGGGATGAGCGCACCGATTGTTCGGCATCGCCCATCCCAAATGCTCACATTCTAAAGGCCATCAACGCTTTTGCTAACCAGCACATTCACCGCAACGCGGCGATTTTGCGCCTTGCCTTGGGCAGTTGCATTGTCGGCCATCGGATCAGCGGTGGCCATGCCGGTCGGGGTCAACATCCGGTAAGGCTTCCAACCGCATTGTTGCTGAAGATAATTGACCACCCGTGAGGCGCGCTTCTCGCTCAATGTTTGGTTGGTCTCATAGCTTCCGGTGGAATCGGTATATCCCACTACCAATAAAAGCGCATTGTCCAGGGCATCAGCCTGAGCCGCCGTTGCGCACAAGGCATCACGGTCTTGAGCGGAGAGATTATACCGGCCAGTGTCGAAGAACACATTGGTGGTGTTCTTGAGGTTGTATTTGTCGATATCGCCAACTCGCCCACGCAAAGCCTCTGTTGCGGCGGACTGCTCGGCAAAGCCTTGCGATGTTCCGGTGCGGATCATGGTCGCGGTTTTGAGATCGCTATTGCGCAATTTGATCTTTGTTGCGACCAAATCGCCTGCCCATTCGACTGTCTCCACCTCCACAGGCAGACCGTTGAGCAAAGCGTCCTGCGCCAATTGCTTGCGGTTAATCCCGAACAGGCCTTTGCTTGCTTTAATCTCTGTCCCGTCGCTGATGCGCACCACAGTGCCTTGTCCATTGGCATTGGTAACTTGCAATTTGTCGTCACTGCGGGCGGAGATAAAGCCTTCGACGTCTGGGCCTTCTGTCAGACCAGAAAGGTCAGTCGGCGGCGAACCGTAAACGGTGGTCAGCACTTGTTCGGCAGGCAATTCTTCTTGGCTCTGCGCCATAAGTGCGCCGGGCGCTGCTGTTCCTATCAACGCCAAAATCAAAATGGCTTTGGGTGTTTTGGATGTGATTTTCATAACTCTGGTCCTTTAAGCTCAACCGGCCGTCCGCGCGAATTCGCGGGCTTTCGCGCCTCCTTTTCCCCATCGAAAAAAGGCCCAGCCATGATGCCCCCAAACATGGCAACAAACAGTAAAGACCGCTGGCAGACTGCGACTTTATTGCCATGAATACGAGCAGTGTTTAGCCCGCAACCTTTCTAGCCGATGAACGGTTTGTCGCAATGCAGGGATAGCGCAGTTGGCACGGGCTGTTGATGCGGCGAACGGTTTAACCGCTTTTGGTGAAGCGCGTAATTTTGAGGCTAAATCAGGCCTAAGCGTTCAAGTTTCGCCGCCATTTTGCCGGGAAGAACATCGCCAGCATCCTCGCCCTCGGCCAGATCAGCGGGCGCATTCTCGTCCGTAAGATAGCGCCAACCTTGATGTGCGCGCTTGCGCTGTTGATGCACGCGGACAAGCTCTGGCTTGAGATTGATGTGCCAACGCCCTTCGTCCGTTTCGGTGAAGCCAAGGATTTCGGACCGCGCGACCAGCGAATGGTTGAGGATCCAATAGAGCGATCCGCCGACCATTTCTTTGTAACGCGTGGGACGGTTGCGCGTGGTCAGCGCGATGCTGGCGCGCTCAATATACCAACCGGCGAGATCCTCCCACGATTTCGCTCCAAAAGCGATCTTGGTCATATGCAGGGGCGCACCATTGGGATCGGGAGTGGCGGGTTTTTTGCGACGTTTCTTTGCCATGATTTACCCCACCAATCCGCTCAGCACAGCAAGGCCAAGGAAAGCGAAAAAGCCCATGCTGTCGGTGATCATGGTCACAAATACAGAGGATGCGACCGCCGGATCTTGATCAAGCCGTTCAAATATCACCGGCACTAATACGCCAGCAAGGCCGGAGACGATGATGTTGATGACCATGGCCGCGCCAATCACTACGCCCATCAGCGGCTCAAATATCAAGCCTGCTGCCACCCCGATTAACACCGCGACGGTGATCCCGTTCAGCACCGCCACACGCAATTCGCGCCGGACAATCCGCCAAGTGTTTGCCCGTGTCAGCTGATTGGTGGCAATCGCGCGCACGGCCACAGCCATGGTCTGCGTGCCTGCATTCCCGCCAATGCTGGCGACGATGGGCATAAGGATAGCGAGTGCGACAAGCTGCTCAATCGCGGCCCCGAACGCGGCGATAATCAGGCTGGCGACAACCGCAGTGCCAAGGTTGGCGATGAGCCAGCGCACGCGGCTGGAATAGGCCTCGCGGAGGGGTTCGTTAATGTCGCCATCGCCTGCACCTGATAGCAGCAACGCATCCTCGCCCGCTTCTTCCAAGATAATATGCACGACATCATCGACGGTCATTTGCCCTACCAAACGCCCCTCTTCATCGACCACGGCGGCAGAGATGAGATCATATTTCTGAAACATTAGCCCCAACTCTTCCTGATCCATTGTCACGGGGATTAGGGTCTGATCGCGCTTCATCACATCGGTCAGGGCGATATGGCGCGGCGTGCGCAATATCCAAGATAGCTCGCAAGTGCCGACGGGATGATGGCGTTCGTCAACCACGAAAATTTCCCAAAAATCCTCGGCAAAGTCGCTATTGTTCTCCGGCTCTTCCCGCAGAAAATCGATCAGCTGACCCACGGTCATATGTTCCGGTACCGCGACAAATTCGCGGTTCATTAGGCGGCCAGCGGTTTCCTCTGGGAATGACAGCGCGGTTTCAATCGCGGCGCGGTCGTCTGCCTCCACCTCCGCCAAAATCGCGCGCTGATCGGCGGCATCCAAATCCTCGATAAGCTGAACTGCATCATCGGTTTCAAGCTGTTCAACGATGGTCGCAACGGCCTCAGGCGCAAGCGATTCCATCATTTCTTCGCGGACAAAATCGTTGAGCTCGGCCACAACATCAGACGACATCAAATCGGTGATGGCGCTGGTCAGTTCGGCGCGTTCATCCCGGTCGAACAATTCGAGCAAATCGGCCACGTCAGCCGGGTGCAGCGGTTCAACAAGGTCATAGACCGCGTTGTTATCGCTGGCAGACAAAGCCTCGCGCACCGATTTGACATAGGCCGGTTTGAGCCGGTTTTCCTCATCATGGCGCTCATCATCGACCCGGTCATCAGGGCGCACGCCATCCATTGCCTGCCTTTCGCTGGCATCGCGCGCTTCCATCAGCGCGACATCTTCAGGATTGTGAACCGGTTCGTTCATGGGGCCAAGGTCTAGGGGGAGGGCCGCGAAATGCAAGGTGCGAGGGCGCGCTACGCACATGGTTCTCTATAGTGAGGCGTGACTTATGCGCCTGAACCACTATATCGGCCCTCAAATATCAAATGGAGACACACAAAATGGCCGAAACACTCACATTCACCCTCGAAACTGGCGACGTTGTCATCAAACTGCGCCCTGATCTGGCACCGGGCCATGTCGCGCGCATTGCTGAGCTTGCAGGCGAAGGCTTTTACGACGGCGTTGTGTTTCACCGCGTCATCGACGGTTTCATGGCGCAAGGCGGCGATCCAACCGGCACCGGCATGGGCGGCAGCGACAAGCCTGACCTGAAAGCGGAATTCAACGCAGAGCCGCACACACGCGGCACTTGCTCAATGGCGCGCAGCCAAATGCCCGATAGCGCAAACAGCCAGTTCTTCATCTGCTTTGGCGACACTGAATTCTTGGACGGCCAATACACCGTTTGGGGCCAAGTGACCGAAGGCATGGACCATGTCGACGCCCTGCCAAAAGGCGAGCCACCTGCGAGCCCAGGCAAGATCGTTAA
>JALZVZ010000326.1 GCA_023299945.1 Altererythrobacter sp.
TAGCGGCCATAGCGGTTCACTTTCCCGATGATCACGTCTTCAAAATAGAAGCGCCCATCCGTTTTGGCATCTGATTTCATGTGTGCGTCAAACGTTGAATTTGAAGTTTAGAACGTCGCCGTCCTGGACGTCATAATCCTTGCCCTCTTGCCGCAATTTACCAGCATCACGTGCACCGGCCTCGCCATTGGACGCGATAAAATCATCATAGCCAATGGTCTCTGCCTTGATGAAACCGCGCTCAAAATCCGTGTGGATTTCACCGGCGGCTTGCGGGGCCTTTGCCCCCTTGGGAAAGGTCCAAGCGCGGGCTTCTTTCGGCCCTGCAGTGAAGTAGGTTTGCAATTGCAGCAATTCGTAACCGGCGCGAACAACGCGGGCGAGGCCGCTTTCGGTCAGGCCCAATTCGGTGAGGTATTCAGCGCGATCTTCCTCTGGCATTTCCACCAGTTCAGATTCGATAGCGGCGGAGACAACGACAGATTGCGCGCCCTCAGCCGCAGCTTTGGCAGCAACTTGGGCTGACAATTCATTGCCATCAGCGGCGTCTTCTTCCGCAACATTGCAAACATACAAAACAGGCTTTGCGGTGAGAAGTTGAGCTTGATTGAATATCCGCTCTTCTTCTTCATCCTTTGGCTCAAACAAACGCGCAGGCTTACCCTCGCGCAGCAATTCGAGCGCCGCACCGAGAACCTCGGCCAATGCTTTGGCGTCCTTATCGCCAGCCTTGCCCTTTTTCTCAGCAGCCGGAACGCGCTTTTCTAGGCTTTCCAAATCGGACAGCATCAGCTCTGTTTCGACAACGTCAGCATCTGCGGTGGGATCAACCTTGTTGGAGACGTGCTGAATATCATCATCTTCAAAGCAGCGCAGCACGTGCACCACGGCATCAACCTCGCGGATATTGCCGAGGAATTGATTGCCCAAACCCTCGCCTTGGCTCGCGCCTTTTACGAGGCCAGCGATATCGACAAAGCCGAGCTGCGTTGGGATGATCTTCGCACTGCTGGCAATCGCCGCAATTTTATCGAGGCGCTCATCAGGCACAGACACTTGGCCGACATTGGGCTCAATCGTGCAAAACGGATAATTCGCAGCCTGTGCAGCCTGCGTTTCGGTCAAAGCATTAAATAGGGTGGACTTGCCAACATTGGGCAGACCCACGATCCCGCAACGGAAACCCATGATCATTCTTCCCTTTAGGGTGCGTAAAACGCAGCCTTTAGCGGGGGAGGATGAGGAACGCTAGAGCGCAAGCACTCAAGTCTCGACGTTGTGAACGTCCTTGATCCACGGGCCGTAGGGCGATTGGCCAAGCCAAGCGACCTGAACCTTCGCCGTCAAATCGTTGATTGCGACCTGCGGTTTGCTGCCTGGATGCACGGCTTTGCGCAGAGGCCGGTTGCCTTTGCGTGTTGTCATAAGCTGAGCGATGGCGAGCGGCACATCCATCGGATCGGTTGAACCGCCGCCAGTGCGCTTGCCAAGCGGCGCGACCAATTCAGGATAGCCAGAGGTGTGCGTGTCATCAGAGCGTTCGAGCAATGCGAGGCTGTTCTTATTCGAACTGTCCCAGATGTTGGTGGGGTAACTGCCAGGCTCAATAATCGAAACCTCAACGCCGGTAGGCGCGAGTTCGTAGGCGAGGGCTTCGCTCAAAGCTTCAAGCGCAAATTTCGATGGAGAATATTGCCCAAAACTTGGCGCAATCACGCGGCCCAATTGCGAGGCGATATTGATGATGAGGCCCTTCTTTGCCGCGCGCATGGCGGGCAGGGCTGCGCGGATCATCCGCTGCGGGCCGAACACATTGGTTTCAAATGTGTGCTTGGTGGCCTCCATGTCTTGGATCTCAATCGGGCCGCCATAGGAGATGCCCGCATTGTTGACGATCACGTCCAAAGCGCCGCCATTGATACGCTCTGCTTCGGCCACGCCTTTTGCGACGGACCCGTCATCGGTTACGTCGATTTCTAGGACGGTAATGTCGAGTTTCTCAGCCTTGGCAAGGGCGCGCAATTCGTCAGCCTCAGGGCGGGGCATATTGCGCATGGTGGCGAACACTTTCGCCCCGCTGCGGGCAAGAAACTCCGCGCTCAATCGCCCGAATCCGGTCGAACATCCGGTGATCAGAACCGAAGTGTTTTGCAATTGATAGGAAACGGGGATCACAACATCGCCCGCTTTCTGAGCTACGGCAGGGGCAGCGGACAATATGCCGGCAGCCGTTGCAGCGGCTGATGAGGCGATGAGCGAGCGTCTTGTTATATGTGTCATAGATTGCTGATTAACGCGGGCAGGGCGTCATGTCAGCAAGTATATGTCCGGAAATTTTGTGGGCGTCGGCATTAAGAATACCGCTATCGGATCACTTTTCCCTGCGGCGTCGGCGCATTTGGGCTCCGCCAATATAAAGTCCAATTCCAAGACCCAACAAGGCAATGCCAGCTGGTTCAGGAACAGAAGTGCCGCCAGAGCTTGAGCTTGATGCGGTTGGTTCTTTCGGAGGTTTCTCAAAAGCCCCCACCGGTGCAACAGCAAACGCGCCGATCAGGCCGGCTGTTACAAACATGGTGGCGGACTTTTTCATTCTTTCAACCCTAGGTAAATAAGCGAATTTGTTCCGCGCTTTAGCAAAGAGTTAAGGATGACTGGAAAGTGGTTGTTAACCGCCCCAAAGTGAGACGCTTAACAAGGCTTTAAACCTATTTACTCAGCCTGCTGCCGAAGTGCAATTTCGCTCATGAAGCGCGGCGCATTGCCTTGTGCCAACCATTCAGATTCAGCGGCAACCGCGCCGAGCATTTCCACTAGATCATCGCGCTCTGCCTTCGCATAATTGCCCAGAACATGGCCATTTACCGCTTCCTTGTGGCCGGGATGCCCAATGCCAATGCGCACGCGGCGAAATTCTGCGCCGATATGCTGATCAATAGAGCGCAAACCATTGTGCCCAGCATGCCCGCCGCCTTGCTTAACCTTCACTTTGAACGGAGCGAGATCGAGTTCGTCATGAAAGACCGTTAGCGCGTCTGTTTCCAGCTTATAAAAGCGCAAAGCTTCGCCAACACTGCGTCCGCTTTCATTCATAAAAGTGGCTGGCTTCAAAAGCAGGATTTTGGATGCGCCAATGCGACCCTCGCGTACCCATCCTTGAAACTTCTTCTGCTCAGCGCCGAAATTATACATATCGGCGATAACATCGCACACCATGAAGCCGACATTATGCCGGTGTAGGGCATAGCTGGGTCCGGGATTTCCTAGGCCTGTCCAAATTTGCATGAGTTACCTTTAGCGCCGCAGCCCTAAAAACAAAACACCGGACCCATTGCTGAGCCCGGTGTCTTGGTGATTGTTTGATGAAGTAAGGGAAGGCTTATTCGCCGCCTTCGCTCCCAGCATCGTCGCCGCCAGTTTGTGCGGTGGCTTCGACTGCATCTGCTGCGATTTCTTCGCCTTCTTCCTCGGCTTCGTCTTCGCTCTTCTTGAGAGCGGACGGAGCAACGAGCGTTGCAATGGTGAAGTCGCGGTCAGTGATCGCGCTTTCAGAGCCAACGGGAAGGGTGACTTCGCTGATGTGGATCGAATCGCCGACTTCTTTGCCAGTGACATCAATCTCGATCTGATCAGGAATCTTGTCAGATTCGCAAACCAGCTCCAGCTCGTGACGAACCACGTTAAGAACGCCGCCCTTCTTAAGGCCAGGCGATTCTTCCTCATTGACGAAGACAACCGGAATGCTGACATCGATCTTCGCGTCTTTCGACAGGCGCAAGAAATCAACATGCATCGGACGGTCTGTGACCGGGTGGAACGCAACATCCTTTGGCAGGGTGCGCACGCTTACGCCTGCAACATCGACCATCACAATCGAGTTCATGAAATAGCCTAAGCCCAATTGGCGGACCAGTTCTTTTTCCTCGAGATGGATCGGTGTGGGTTCTTCTTTGCCGCCGTATATTACAGCGGGGATACGGCCTTCACGACGCAGTGCACGGGAGGCTCCCTTGCCAGCCCGTTCGCGCGTCTCGGCCGGCAGGTTTAGAGCGTCGCTCATGTTACGTACCTTTCAAAATGCTTAGTTAAAATACCTTCGCACGCCACGCCTCCAGGGATGACCATAACGTTGCGAAGCCCGCGCCACTAAGGCGAAGCGGGCCGAAAGGCAAGCATTACTGGAGTCGCCGAACGGAGTAGCCCTCAGCCCTCAACATGGCGGGCATGCCATCTGCACCAACCAAATGGCCAGCTCCCACGGCAATCATGGGCAATTTATGCTGAGCCAAGATGGGGACAAGTTG
>JALZVZ010000327.1 GCA_023299945.1 Altererythrobacter sp.
AAAATACCCCAGCAATCGGTCGTGACCTCTGCAATGTCGGCGTCTGCATCCATTTGCGGGAAAAGCGTTAGTTCACCTGGATTGTTGGCATCCATAGGAAGCGTATGCTGGGCGAATAATTTTGCAAATCCAGCGCGAGCTACGGCATCACTCTCACCATCAATCAACCGACCAGCAATGGCAATATTGAAGCGGTTTGCAGCAAGCCATTCCAGCCCATCCATGGCCTTGTCCCAGCTGGTGCCGCGCTCCTCCTCATGGACAGCTTTCGTGAAGTGATCGAGGCTAACTCTGATCGTCAGCCGATCCACTCCTTCAAGCTCAAGCAATTCCTTACCAAAGCGCTGCATAGGGCGCATAGCATTCGAGAGCACCAGAACGTCAAAGCCGCGCTCCAGACATAAGCGCAACATATCTATGATTTGCGGGTTCATAAAGGGCTCGCCCCCGGTGAATGCAATTTCCCTGGTAGCAAGGCCTTTCTCGGCAATTTCATCCAGATAGGTCTGCACTTCTGCCAGCGTCAAATATATCAAGGCATCGTTTTTAGGCGAGCTTTCAATGTAGCAGGATTTGCAGGCGAGATTGCACAGGGTTCCGGTATTGAACCACAAGGTCTCAAGCTCTCGCAGCGCCACCGAAGCCCGCTGCTCGCCCTTTGCGGTCACATAAGGATCGGCGAATTTCTCTTCTGAAATTGGCACAGGAGAGCTCAAAGCAAACGGGGATTGATCGGCCATCATCTAGCTTTCAAAAGCAGGCTTCATTGTGCAGCGCCTTATATCTGCACTAGGCTGCGCTTTGCTAGCCAGCTCCAACAGCGCTGGCCATTGCTGCAAATCCTCGGGCACATCGCAATCTGACAAGGGCTCAAGCAGTAAAGGTTCAATGCCCATTTGCTGCGCGCGCCGTAGTGTTTCCGGCATGACTTGATCGGTGCTCCACGGCATATCGCCAAACAATTGCGGCAAAGGTTCGCGCATGCCAATCAAATAATATCCGCCATCCAACGCAGGCCCGATAACCAATCGATGGGTCATGAGGCCAGCAATGGCCGCAGAAACATGCCTAGCGCTAAGATCAGGTGTGTCTGATCCGAAAAAGATGATCGGCGCATCGTCAACAAATGCCATAAGCCTCTGCGAAAGATCGCCCCTTGTCTGAGCGGTGAAAACTGCCCCTGTACCTAGCCATTGTTTAAACGCGCTCGCTTCTTCGCCAGTATAAGCGAGGGTTACCCGGCAATCTGTCTTGGTCAGACAATCAAATATATGCTCGGTCAAATGGCGGTGGATAGCCGCTGCGCCTTCGGCCCCAACCGCCGGGATCAGCCGCGACTTGCATTCGCCAGCCGCAGGGTAGCGGGTAAACTGAACGAGATGCGGTTTTTGCATAAGGAGATGGTCTGCAATCTGGACAGGTAGGGCAAGCACTAAATTCGCCCTAGCTCTCGTTGAGCGCCCAATCATAACCGTAGCCGCCGATTTCAGTTGCTCCGTCAAGCAAAGCGACCGTTGAGCCAACAGCATATTGGCGGGCATGATCCAAAATGGCTTGCTCGCTGCCCCAATCCACTTGATACCATTCATAGATATTGGAGGCGATGATATTGCCCTTCTCTCCGCCAAAGCCGCGCGGATGATTGACATAGGCAGCCGCCGCCTGTTCCAGCATGGGTTCCAGCTTTGCTGCTGTATAGGCCTCCAAAGCCAGATTAGGGCATCCAATCGACGCGCAATTCACAGCATAATGGATACGCACATCCTGCCATTCAGGGCGAAGAATATCATGTTCGATATTGTCGAGACTTAATGTGCGGCCAGCCACACTTACAGCGTCATCTTTCCATGGGCCACTGCCCAGCAATCCGATATCGCGGATGGAATCCAACGGCAGGTTTTTCAGGATCACATCCACGGTTGCGGCATTGTAGAGATTGACCCAGAACGCGAATTGTTCATCGCGCGAGAAATCTTCGACAACGACCGCCTGCATGGCATCCAGATAGGATTTTAGAGCGTCAGCAGCCTCGTTCTTCATCCGGCCATAATCGACCAGATTGACGCCGCTTTCGCTCTCAGTCACATATTCGCGCAGCAGTGCATCCCATGCCGAATGGTCGATCATTGCGCTGGAATCCTCGTTTGCGGCAAAGCTATCTTCGCCCAAGCCGCCAGAATTGGAGCCACCGCATGCAGCCAGCAAAGCGGTTGCAGGGATTGCGCCCAAAATTGTGCGGCGCGACATTTGCAGCTTGGGCGATGACATTGAAACTTGGTGCGCTGGCATGACTATTCCTTTGAAGATTGCGGCGTTAATTCGGTGTTCGTTCGGCAAACCGCAATCGTTACAATCGGGCTAATCAGAAACTTGTGATGACGCGCGGGTTTCAGCGCGCGAACGATCAAAATCACCGAAGGCTTCGCGCCCGATGACATAGAGAATTTTCCAGCCGGCGGCGAACACACCTTTGATCGTACCGGATATTTTGGAAGTTCCAACACGTTTTCGGTAACGCGCTGGACGCTCGCATATACGCAAGCCGGTCTTTGCTGCCCTGACTTGCATTTCAATCGTCCAGCCGAAATCGCGATCGGCCATGGCAAGCCGCTCCAACGCATCACGACGGATCGCTCTGAATGGGCCAAGATCAGTGTAGCGCACGCCCCAAATCAGTCTAACTAAAGTCGGAGCAAGCCAATTGCCTAGACGCTGAGGCGCAGTCATGGCCCCTGCTTCGATTGTACCCAAAGGACGCGACCCGATGACCATATCAGCATCACCTGCAATGATAGGTGCAATCAAATCGGCGGCTTCTTCAGGAACGTCGGACAAATCGGCATCCATAAACAGAATGATATTGGTGTCAGGATCGACGGCTTCCAAACCTGCCAAACACGCCGCCCCATATCCTTTTTCTGGCTCGCTAACGACGATCGCTCCGGCTGCTTTCGCAAGAGTGGCTGTGCGGTCATTCGATCCATTGTCCGCGACAATAACTTGCTTCAGCCCAACGGGATTGGCGTGCAAAATCCCGGTCACGGTTTCGCCAACAGAGCCCTCCTCATTGAGCGCAGGTATAACGACAGAAACTTGCGGCGATGTAATTGGTGTGGATGATGGCTGTTGCGTTGATTGGCTCTCCGATTGTTTGCGCTTGAGCCGCCAAATATCATAGGTGATGGCCGCTGTGATCACGCTCCATTCGGCATATTGCGCAAATGGGTGAACCTGAAACGCCTCTAACGTGAAATCTTCTAGATTAAGCCCGCTCAGATAGGAAAATGGCAGGGCCGCGCTGGCGACATAAGGCCAGATTTCTCGGCGCCCAACCGCCAAAGGCAGCAGCCACATCAGATACCAAGTATTGACCGCTGGGGCGAATAGCAAAATCACTCCAAAAATTGCTGCCAAGGGCACATCATCAAAACTGCGCGATTGGGCGTGCATCCAAAGGACAATTATCCCGGCGATAAACAGAGCAGCCAGCCGACCCCATGTGGGCCCAAGGGTCAAATATAGCGGCCGAAAAGCAAGCGGGTTGAAATGCCAAATCGTGGCGAATGTTTCGGTGGAGTCGAGACCCACACCGTTCCCTTGAATGGCAAAAATACCGTAGAGGATCGCAAGAAATCCGAACGCAGCCAGCAAAGCCCTAGGTCGCAGGCGGAACAATATCGGCCAGGCTGCCAACGCAACCAGCTTCACGCTCGCTGCGACCGCCAAAAGACTGCCCGCCAGCAGCGGATGACGGCGTCCGGCAAGAACGGCAGCAAACAAAGCCAGCCCGAGGAAAATATCAGAATGCAAATGCAATGTAGTCTCCGCCACAACCAGCGGGCTCCATGCGAACAGCGCAACTTGCTCTGGACGATATTTGCGCAGCAGCAATCCGCATGTAAGCAAGCTTGCCGCGGCAAAAACTAACCGCAGGCCAAATTCGTCAGTGCCTGCAAAAACGCTCGTGATCGCAAAGATTATCTGGAGAACCGGCCCGTAAATCGTGGGGTGCTGCGGGTAATTCACCCATTCGAGGATACCGAGCATATGCGGCGGCACACTCTCATCATCGAAAAAATCCAGCGGCGGAATTCCGTAAGGCGTGCCCGTTTCAAGAGTGCGCCAACCATCCCAGATGAAACGGAAATAATCATCTTCAAAGATAGTGTAGCCAAACAAAGCTATCGCATGACCCAGGAGCGCGATAACCAATACGCTTGCCGGTTTAAGCGGAGCGGATCGCCACAATAAAGCGCTGGTCAAAGCCGTGCCGGTTGAGAGAACCCCAACATAGGCGAGCACGGATGTGTCCGATTGCCGCGATAGCATGACCAAAATCGCTATTGTTGCCAAACACAAAAGCGCTCCGCCAACCGATCGGTAGCGCAGCGCTTTTTGGAATTGTGTTTCGGGCATACTATTCTAGCCCATAGAAGCTGTCAGAATGGATTACACTCCGTAGCGTTGCCGCAAATAGAACAAAACCGCATTTCGGTTTTTATCGGTCAGCTTGAATTCGCCAGCGCGCACAGCCTTCGCAACCTCAGGAGCTGATTGCTGGTTTAGTTTCCCATTATAGCTGCACTTTTTACAAGTGATACGTTTGCGCACTTGGGATTTGCCGCGACGCTCGAGCCTTTGCGCTTCTGTAATGCGCGATGCCGATGCGCCCGACCCACCACTAAAGCCGCCGCCTCCACCGCCGCCGGACCCGGACGCGAACGCCGGGACAGCTCCTATTGCCATTACGATAGCTGCTGCTGATAGAATTACATTTCGCACGATATTTCCCCTTCGAAAACGTTAGGTCTTATTTCTGCATTCGCAGGCACCGCCGATAAGGTTACACTGTGGTTTCAATAATTATTTCGGCAGTTGGGAAACGGGAGGTTCCCGCTCGATCAGCTGCCCCCAATATTCATCAAAGGGGTGGATTTCATGGGTCCGTTCCCCGCTCTGATCGACGAGCGGACGTCCATCATTGTGCCAGCCAAAAATCCCGCGTGCCAAATTGACAATATCCGTCGCTCCCTGCGCCTTCAAGGCATCTTGAACCCCGGCGGCATATTGGGTGGAACGCGCACCAACTGAGCAGTAGAAAACGACTCTCTTGCCCCTTACCAAATGGCCAAACTCTGCCAAAAATTCCTCTGTGGGCATATCGGGCGCTATTCGTATTGCACCTGCCAAATGGCTAACCACAAATTCATCTTGCTCCCGCGTATCAAAGACAATCATTGAAGCCTGATCGCTCGCTGCAAACTGCGCCCCAGAAATATGCGCAACCTCGGGTATGCTGAGCTCGATGGAGCTATGAACACCGGCCAAACCATCATCTGGCTTACACAAAAAAACCGCTGCTCCCAGCAGCAATGGCAGGCCAAAAGTGGCCGCCAGCCCGGCATAGATCCATTTGCGTTTAGTCATGTCTTCCCCGGCTTGTGAAAGGGCGGATCAGATAATCGCGCCAGCTTTCCAGCGGTTCATAGCCGTCAATGCCGGTTGCGTGGAAAGTCTCTTCCTGCGGCATATGCTGCGTGCCGAAAATCCGATCGTAAAAGGAAAAGAACGAGCAATAATTGCGTCCCCAATGCTCGATCCGGCGCGAATGATGATAATGATGATAGACATTGTCAGCCAGCACGTGCCGCAAAAATGGCGGAAATGATAAAGCCGAATTGTCCGTGTGCATGTAATAGTTTGAGATCAAATAGAATGTCGTCAGCAGTGCAACAAAGCTCTGCGGGCTTTCAATCAGAAAGACCAGCGGCACAGTGATGACAGCAAGATAAACCGCATCCTGCGCCCAATGGGAATAGCTGCGTACGGCGTTCATTTCCTCAATTTGGTGGTGGATAGCATGGAACGGCCACAAGAACGGGACATCGTGCAATGCGCGGTGGAGCCAATATTCGAAAAAGCCAATGATCACCATGTAGATGATCGGAAACACGACCGAGACTGGACCAAAATCTTCAGCCGAAAAAATTGGCGTAAACTCTAAAGTGCGTAAAGCTGAAAACGTCGCAGCTTGCAGCATCACAGCGATAATGATGGCCGTGGTCCCATACAGAAGACCCTCGCGATAGCGCCGGCGGAAATCTTTAAAACCCAGATGGCGCCATTCGAAG
>JALZVZ010000328.1 GCA_023299945.1 Altererythrobacter sp.
GGCCAGATATTGAGCGCCTTTGGTGCGCTGATCCGCAATCCGCGCCGGTTCCGCATCCGCGCTCTGATCCGTCAAACGGAGCTGGTGGGCGTGGACGCCCTGCCGATTATTGGCCTGATGAGCTTTCTCATCGGGATTGTGATTGCGCAGCAAGGCGCGGTGCAATTGCAGCAATTTGGCGCAGAGACGCTGACGATCAATCTGGTCGGGCGGATTACAATGCGCGAGCTGGGCGTGCTGATGACGGCGATCATGGTGGCAGGCCGTTCGGGTAGCGCATTTGCCGCTGAAATCGGGACGATGAAGCTGACCGAGGAGGTGGATGCGATGCGCACCATCGGCATTTCGCCGGTCGAGGCCTTGGTTATCCCGCGTATGTTATCGGCTGTTTTGATGATGCCTTTGCTTGGATTCTACGCTTCTGTAATGGCGATTATTGGCGGCGCGGTTGTTGGTGATATGCTGCTTGGCATTCCGTTTTGGACTTTCCTTGAGCGGATCAAGGAAGTCGTGCCTATCTTTGACCTTTGGGTAGGTTTGATCAAAGCGCCAGTGTTTGGTCTGATTATTGGGTTGGCGGGCTGCTATCACGGGATGCAAGTGCGCGGAAATTCTGAAGAAGTGGGCAAGCGCACAACCTTTGCCGTGGTCTCCGCGATCTTTGCGGTGATCGTATTGGATGCGTTTTTCGCTATGTTCTTTACCGAAATCGGCTGGGGCTAAGGGGGCATCATGAGCAAGAGCGAACAGGATGAAGTCCCGCTGGTTAACCAGCTTGTCGATCAAATGCTGGATCAAACTCCGCGCCAGCGCGCGCCGAGAGTTCACGAGCGGTTTCGCGGGGAGCACCCGATTGTGGTTGAGGCGCTAGAGAACCGCTTTGGCGATCAAGTCGTTCACCAAAATCTCTCTTTAGAGGTCAAGCGCGGCGAAATTCTCGGCGTTGTGGGTGGGTCGGGCACGGGTAAATCTGTTCTGATGCGCGCCATCATCGGGCTGCAAACGCCGAGTGCCGGTGATATTGAAGTGTTTGGCCGCTCCATCACTCAGGCGCGCCCTGATGAAGAGATTGGCGTGCGCAACCGCTGGGGCGTGTTGTTCCAAGGCGGGGCCTTATTCTCCACGCTAACGGTGGGCGAAAATGTCGAGGTTCCGCTCAAGCAATTCTACCCTGAATTATCGGCCCAAATGCGCGAGGAGATTGCGCGTTATAAAGTCATCCTGTCCGGACTTCCCGAAGAAGCGGCATGCAAATACCCTTCTGAATTATCGGGCGGTATGCGTAAGCGCGCAGGCCTGGCGCGGGCTCTAGCACTCGATCCAGAATTGTTGTTCTTGGATGAGCCAACAGCGGGCCTTGATCCCATTGGTGCAGCCGCATTTGACCGCCTGACCCGAGAGCTAAAAGAGACGCTTGGACTGACGGTTTTTCTGATCACTCATGATCTCGACACATTATATGCAATTTGCGACCGTGTGGCAGTGCTGGCCGATAAACAGGTGATCGCAGTGGGCACGATCCCTGAATTGCTGGAAACAGATCACCCGTGGATCAATGAATATTTCAACGGTCCGCGCGGACGGGCGGCTTTGGCCAGTCAAGAGCGCGGCCAGAAGGTAAGCCAGAAAGCGGGCGGCGGAAAATGATTGCTCGCCCATGGACAAAGTGCCCAAGACAGGGGATTAAGTAGACACGATGGAAACGCGCGCAAATCATGTCTGGGTTGGGATAGTGACTTTGGCCCTGTTGGCCGGGCTTGCGGCATTTGTCGTCTGGCTGGCGCGGCTGGGTCAGGGCGATCAGAACGAATATGACATATTGTTTAAGCAATCTGTCGAGGGTCTTGCACGCGGTAGCCAGGTGTCCTTTTCCGGTGTTCCCGTAGGCCAGGTCAATAAGATTGAGCTTTGGGAAAAAGACCCTGAATTCGTCCGTGTCCGCATCAAAATCGACGATAAAGTGCCGGTTTTGGTCGGTACCACCGCGACGGTGCAAGCAAGCTTTACGGGCGTTTCGACCATTCTATTGGACGGCGCAGTAAAGGGCGCGCCGTCGATCACTTGCGAAACCACTTCATGTCCTGACGGCTTGCCTGTGATCCCGCCCGGACGCGGCGGTTTCGGCGAGATCGTCGCCAATGCGCCGCTATTGCTGGAACGTCTTGCGACATTGACTGAACGGCTGACACAGGTTCTGGATGATAAAAACCAGACAGAGATTTCCGCGATCCTCAAAAACACTAATGCGCTGACGGGCAATGCCAATGAGCTGACCCAAAACGCCAATCGCGTTGCAGAGAGCTTGGCGTCATCGGCGCCGCAATTGGGCACAACTTTGGTCCAGCTCGAAGGCACTTTGACCGAAGCGCAAGGCGCGATTGCCGCGTTTGAGCAGGTGATGGGCTCCACAGATGTGCTTCTAAATGAAGAGGCGCCTGCGCTTTCAGAAGAACTACGCAGCACCATGGCGAGCGCATCGATAACTGCTGATGAATTGTCCAAAACCGCCGCAGCGTTGACCAAGGTTTTGAACGAGGTCGGGCCAGCGGCAAGCACCGTCAATCAGGAAACTTTGCCTGCGCTAACGGCAACATTGGAAGATGTGCAAGCCACCAGCAAGGCTTTGCGTAAGGTCACCGAACGACTGGAAAACCAAGGCATAGGCTCGCTAGTCGAAGGTCAAAGTCTGCCGGATTATGAGCCATGAGGACATTTGAAATGCCAGCTTTTCTCTCACCTCGTATGATCGGCGCATTGGCCGGGGCAGCAATGCTGTCGGGCTGTGTCAGTCTTGCCGCTGAACCGCCAGCCAGTCTTCTGAATTTGACCGCGGCGGATAAAGCGCCCGCTGGCACCCAGCGCAGCGGTGTGCGCGGCCAAGCGTTGACGGTGATGATCCCTGATGTGCCTGCCAAGATCGATGTTTTGCGTGTGCCAGTGCAAGTCTCCGCAACCGAGATTGCTTACATCAAAGATGCGGTTTGGGTGGAAAAGCCAGCGCGCTTGTTCCGCCGTTTAATGGCAGAGACTTTGCGTGCGCGCAGCCAGCGTTTGATCGTTGAGGCGGATGTTGCGACCAGCGGTAGCGGGCCGCGCTTGCAAGGGACTTTGCGCGAATTTGGTTATGATGCGACCAATGGCTCTGCCGTGGTGCGATTTGATGCAGAGCGCATGAATGCCCAAGGTAATATTGAGGCGCGCCGTTTTGAAGCCAGCGAAGCGGGCGTTGTTCCCAAGGCTGGAAATGTTGGCGCAGCGTTAAATCGCGTAGCCAATGATGTGGCGGGCCAAGTGGCGGATTGGGTGCTGGCTGAATAGGGTTCGGTGGGCTAGTTACGCGCTAATTGCACCCACTTAAATGCCTGCATAAAATCGGCCTCACGGGCATTGCGCTGGGCGGTTGCGTCTGCATCCGTGCCCCATAATTCTTCCTGCCAAAGCTCTTCCAAATTGGCAGCATCCCATAAAGCCTTTGGATCGGCGTTCGGCTGCGTCGCCTCGAGCCCAATTGCAAAGCTAGTGGCGAGCGAGGCTAGCGTCTGCAATCCGGTCAGGGCAAATGCATCCATCGCGCTTAAACGGCCTTGGAAATGCGCCAAAGTTGCCTCTGGCTGGGCGGCATGCATAATGCCAGATACGCGGGTAAAGCGAACATGCTCACGGGCTTCGGCGCGGGCCAAAATGGGCTCCCATTCAGCTTGTTGGCGGGCGAACAGCGCATCATCTGGATCGGCGCGGTAGCACAGCGTGTCTGTCTCGGCATATTTGCCTAATGTCTCCAGCGTTTCTGCAGGATCAGATGCGACTTTATCAATCGCAAAATCGGTCAAATCGCGGAACACAAATGCGCGCAGGTTAAGCTCTTCGCCTTGCCTGTCCCATTCCGCCGCCATCGCCTTGGCCAGCGATTGTGTAGGGATCAATTGCGGAGTGCCGCCTTGCGTCTTGATCGCGCGGCCATCCAGCATGATTTGCCAAGCGTCGCCCACAGGTTCCACGCGAACCGCCTTATAAAAGCGCTTCATTTCTTGCCGCTTTCATCCGCTTCGGTATTCTCAGCATCAGACGTGCGCCAATTTTTCGTGAACCATTTGGGCCCGTAGAAAAAGCCAACCATACCGCCCAGTGCCATCACAATGCCAAATGGCTTGCCAAGGCCCAGCGGCGCAATGACCGCATCATAGGTAATCGCAATGCCGAGCATAACCACGCCCACAAAGCCAAAGCGTAATGCGCTGAGCAGTAGGTGCCGGCGCAAGGCCAGCGGATCATCGAGAAGATTGCGCTCCTCGCTCACAAAAGCGCCTCTAAATGCGCCATATCGCGGGCCACGTTTGCGGCGCCCGCATCGCGCAATTCATCTGGTGTATGATAGCCCCATTCGACCCCAATCGCGCGCACGCCTGCATTTGCAGCCATCGTCATATCAAAGCTGGTGTCGCCGATCATCACGGCGTTTTCGGCGGGTACCCCTGCTTCTAAAAGCGCTGCCTCCAACATCGCAGGATGCGGCTTAGACGGGTGACCATCGGCTGTTTGCAGCGATGTAAATAGGTGATTGATCCCATGTGTCTCGAGGCATGCGTTCAACCCGCGCGTGGATTTTCCCGTCGCCACCGCCAGCAGCCAGCCAGCATCGTGCAGGCCGGTGAGCAATTCTGGAATGCCGTCATACAGCGGCTCATCCAATGTGCCCGCCGTGCGCCGCGCGCGGAACATGGTCTTATAATTTTCGACCAATCCCGTTTGGACAGCCTCGTTTGCATCTGGCGCTAGCTGAGCGATAGCCACCGGCAGGCTGAGCCCGACCAATCGGCGTGTCTCATTGCGATCAGGTGCTGCAAAGCCTGCTGCGACGAAGGCCTGCTCCATCGTGTCACAAACATCCGCCTGGCCATCGACCAAGGTTCCATCGCAATCAAAGACGGCGAGTCTAGAGGGGCGGCGGCTCATTTTTGAAAAGCCTGCATCAATTTAACCATTGCTGTGGAACCTTCTGCTTCTAACCCATCAATGATCCTTTGGCGTTCTTCAGCTGGCTTGTTCTGGGATAATTTGATTGTCTCGCGCACGCTAGTGATGGACATTTCAAAGCCCACAATCCCTCGCAGTAGCGCTCGGACAGCGCTGTGATCCATCTTGTCCATCGTCCAAGGCAAGCCAATAGCAATTCGGTCCTCGTGTTCTGCGCTCAAATTGACAAGCAAATCAGGCAATTTTTCTTCTTCCACTCTCTTGGCGATGCCTTCGAATTCAAAAGCTACATAGTTCCAAGTCGGAACCTGATTGTCAGCAGCATACCATCGGGCGGATATATACTCATCTGGGCCATTGATGACTGCAAGGGCCTGTGCGCCATCAAGGTAAGGCGTCAGCGTATTGTTCTTCGCAAGGTGGAATTCCACAGTATGTGGGCCAGAAAAATACACTGGCGCATGGGCCACTTTGGGGCCCATTGGCGTTTGAAGAAAAATGGAGGCAAACATACTTCCGCCCACAAGTTCTGGTCGGAACTCTGGATCAGTGCCTCTGAATGCAGAATTGGGATGCATTAAGCCTGCCTCACTTACGCGTTCACTTCCTTGGACCTGCGGGCTTCCCATTGGGTTTGCCTGAACGCTTCTTGGGTTTGCGCTTTCTACCGATTGGATCACCGCCCGTATTGCCGCGTGTGCCAGCGGTACGTGTGCGGCGTTCCCCGCGTCTATCCTTGCGGTATTGCTTGGCAAATTTGCGCGCTGCTTGTTTTTTCTCTTCGCGGTTCTTTTCCGGCGGCGCAACGATTAGCGGATCAGCATTGCTGAGGCTGGCATCAAAGCCCAAATGCTCCATGGTTTGCGCGAAATGTTCGGGCAATTCGGCGGTCACATCCAGCTTGGGAACAGACTTGCCGTCAACCGCAGGCTGAGAGATCACCAGACGGCGCGCATGCAGATGCATCTTGCGGCTAACACTGCCGGTAAGGAAGGCGTCTTGCCCGCCATATTTTCCGTCGCCCACAATCGGGTGGCCGATGGCCGCCATATGCGCGCGCAACTGGTGGGTGCGTCCGGTTAGCGGTTCCAGCTCCACCCAAGCGGTAGAATGCCCAGCGCGCTCAACAACCCGGTAACGGGTCTTGGCGCTTTGGCCTTCTTCATGATCGACATGCATTTTCTCGCCGCCCGTGCCGGGCTGTTTGGCCAGAGGTGCGTCGATTGTGCCTTCGAAAACCTCTGGCACGCCGACAATCAGCGCCCAATAGACCTTGCGGGCAGAGTGGGAGGAGAAACGCTTGGAATAGCTGGACGCTGAACCTGGAGTGCGCGCGATCAGCAGCACGCCAGATGTGTCTTTGTCGAGACGGTGAACGAGGCGCGGGCGCGGTACGTCTTCGCCGTCCACAAACGCATCGAGCAGACCGTCGACATGGCGGTGCGTTTTGCTGCCGCCTTGGGTGGCAAGGCCAGGCGGTTTGTTGAGCACAATGGCGCTGGCAGTCTCTTTGATAACCATGGCGTGCGCTTGTTCGATGTCTTCTGGTGTCAGCTCGCGCTTTGGTTTCGGTCCGCGCTTGGTATTTTCACCGCCCGGCGGAACGCGCAAGACCTGCCCCTTGGAAAGGCGGTCATCGGGCTTCGCCCGCTTGCCATCAACGCGAATTTGGCCCGTGCGCGCCCAGCGCGACACTGTGGCAAAGCCGATTTGCGGCAAATTGCGCTTGAACCAACGGTCGAGCCGGATGCCATTGTCATCCTCGACAATGGTAAATTGGCGCACGTTTTGCGAAGCAGGGCTAGGGGCGTCAGTCTGCGCCTGAGCCGCTTTGTTGTCATCCATATCGCTGCTCATGATGCAATCCGCATGATAATAAGTCCAAGATAGAGCGCAATCACACCGGCCAAAACCGAGATGAGCGCGTAAGATAGGCTGGTTAGGGCTTGCCCGCGTTCGATCAGCATCATCAGCTCCAGACTAAATGCGCTAAATGTGGTGAAGCCGCCAAGCAGGCCAACGCCGATCAGTAAGCGGGCTTGTTCTGATCCTGCCGGTGACAGCGCCGATCCATCGCGCGCCAGCCAGCCAAACAGCAATCCCATCGCTAGGCTGCCCAAAACATTGGCCGCCAATGTTGCCCACGGGAAGGCGCCGATTACCGCTGGCCCAAGCCAAGCGGTCAGCGTGCGGCCCAATTGATATCGCAATGCAGCGCCAATAGCGCCGCCAACCGCGACATTCAGCAGCGCGGCAAGCGGGGAAAGGGAAGGGGTGAGCGATGACATGTCGGGCCTCTTAGCCTCGCGCGGGCGCGCTGGCCAGTAATGATAGAAACCATGTTTCTTGCGCGGATAGGCCTTGCCAAAAACCAGCGTCCACGCTAGTTGCGCCCTCATACGAGCCGATCCGCGAAAGGATTCGGCCCCTTTTTGTTGAATTTTACAAGGCGCCCTCCTTCGCGCAATCTGCGGGGGAAAGTGAATATGTCACAGGTGCTTTAGCTAGTAAGGTGTTTGAATTTATGCAGATTATGGTTCGCGATAACAACGTCGATCAAGCTTTGCGCGCGCTCAAGAAGAAGCTGCAGCGCGAAGGCGTTTATCGCGAAATGAAGCTGCGTCGTCATTACGAAAAGCCCAGCGAAAAGCGTGCCCGTGACAAGGCTGCTGCTGTTCGCCGCGCTCGTAAGATGGATCGCAAGCGGATGGAACGCGACGGCTCTTAAAAGCGCCTCTAGTGTTTAATCCGGTTTAAGTGGGCAATTCCGCTTGAACCTAGCACCACGATAAGCCATCAGGGCGCGGTTCAATTCCGCGCCCTTTTGCTTTATAGCTTTGGGGGTGAATCTTTCCCTCAGGCGCATATTTGCAGGACAATATTATGACCGAAGTCACCCGCGTTCCAATCCAGCCCGTTGCTAAGGGCTCGCTGACCAAATTGTGGATCGGCGTGATCATCGCCATTCTGATCGGTGCAGGGATTGCTTGGTCTGCCATGCCAAAGGGCGTTTCGCTCGACACAATCACCGCTGGTACGGGCCCTAACCCAACCGATAGCGATGTGGTTTTTGTGAAATATAAAGGCACAATCGCCGCCAGCGGCGAAGTGTTTGACGAAAGTCAGGATGTGCCGCTGCCCGTTCAAGGGATTTTCCCAGAGGGCAATCCGTTGCCACTGGCGCAAATGGTTCCCGGTTTCCGCGAGGGCGCTTTGCAAATGCAAAAGGGCGGTAAGTATGAGCTCTTCATTCCATCGGATAAAGCGTACGGTTCCAACCCGCCAGAAGGTGCACCGATCCCAGCAGATGCGGACCTAATGTTTGAAGTTGAGATGATCGACTTTATGTCCGAAGAAGATTTTCAGCGCCGGATCGGCATGCTGCAAAAAATGATGGAAGATCAAAATGGCGGCGCCGCTGGGCCGGGCGGGCCTCCACAAGGTGCACCTCAGGGCGCGCCTGTCGGTCCTCCTACTGGCCGATAATAGGCACAGATAAATCACTGGTTTAATCTCTCGAAAGGGTTCGAGACATGTCTATCGATAGAGCAGCAGTGGCGAAAATTGCCTCGCTTGCGCGTATAAAAATGAGCGATGAAGAGCTGGACCGGATGGCGCCAGAGCTGAACAATATCCTCAAATTTGTGGATCAATTGAGCGAGGTCGACACCTCCAATGTTGAGCCAATGACAGCGGTTATTCCCAACATCATGCGTCTGCGCGAAGACGAGGTGAATGCCGATCCTAAGACGGGCGGCGACCGGCGCGCAGATGTGCTGGCCAATGCGCCTGCCGCTGAACACGGCTTTTTCGGCGTGCCTAAGGTGATCGAATAATGAGCAATTTAACAGACCTTGGCATTAAAGCGATCCGCGACGGCGTGGCCAGCGGCGAGTTTACTGCGCGCGAAGTGGCAGAAGGTTTTAACGCCAATGTTGCTGCCGCCGCTGACCTCAATGCTTTTATCGTTACCACGCCTGACCATGCGCTTGCTTCAGCAGACGCCATCGATGCGAAACGTGCCAAGGGTGAAGACTTGGGCGCGATGGGCGGTGTTCC
Organism: Altererythrobacter sp.; assembly: GCA_023299945.1. Taxonomy (GTDB): domain Bacteria; phylum Pseudomonadota; class Alphaproteobacteria; order Sphingomonadales; family Sphingomonadaceae; genus Erythrobacter. The sequence continues at coordinate 9,034 of JALZVZ010000328.1, forward strand.
CATCGGCATGAAGGATCTGTTTGCCACAAAGGGCGTGCAGACAACCGCAGCCAGCCACATTCTCGAAGGCTTCACACCGGAATATGAAAGCACCGTTTCGTCCAATCTATGGGCAGCGGGCGCAGGGATGTTGGGCAAGCTCAACCTCGACCAATTCGCCATGGGCTCCTCCAACGAGACAAGCTACTTCGGCAATGTGACCTCGCCGTGGCGGCGTCCTGATGGTTCCAACACACCGATGAGCCCTGGCGGCTCATCTGGCGGAAGCTCAACAGCTGTTTCTGCGCGCCTTGCGCCAGCGGCGACGGGCACGGACACTGGTGGGTCGATCCGGCAACCGGCGGCCTTTACCGGCATCACCGGCGTTAAGCCGACTTATGGACGCTGCTCGCGTTGGGGCGTTGTCGCCTTTGCCTCCAGCCTCGATCAAGCGGGCCCGATGGCGCATGACGTCACCGATTGTGCAATTATGCTGGGCGCGATGGCAGGCTTTGACCCGAAGGATTCCACCAGTCTCGACATGCCTGTTCCCGATTGGGAAGCGGCGCTGAACTCTGACCTTAAGGGCAAGCGCGTGGGCATTCCGCGTGAATACCGGATGGACGGTATGGATGCAGAGATTGAGAAAAGCTGGGAGCAGGGTAAAGCTTGGCTGAAAGACGCTGGCGCCGAAATCATCGATATCTCGCTGCCGCATACGAAATACGCTCTGCCCGCCTATTACATTATCGCGCCAGCAGAGGCCTCGTCCAACCTCGCGCGTTATGACGGCGTGCGGTATGGTTTGCGCGATTTGCCCGATGGCGCAGGCTTGCAAGACATGTATGCCGAGACCCGCGCCGCCGGTTTTGGTGATGAGGTAAAGCGCCGCATTTTGATCGGGACTTATGTGCTGTCGGCGGGCTTTTACGATGCCTATTACAATCAAGCGCAGAAAATCCGCACACTGGTGTCTCAGGATTTTGAGAAGGCTTGGCAGGAATGCGATGTGATCCTTGCCCCCACCACGCCATCTGCCAGCTTTGGTTTAGGCGAGAAGGATGATGATCCCATCGGCATGTATTTGAACGATGTGTTCGCCGTTCCAGCTTCGCTTGCCGGATTGCCCGCCATGTCCGTGCCTTGCGGGGTGAATTCAGAAGGGCTGCCGCTGGGTCTACAATTGGTCGGCAAGGCCTTTGATGAGCAAGGCGTGATGAATGCTGGCCTTGCGATTGAAGAACGCGCTGGGTTCTCCGCCCGTGCGGAGAAGTGGTGGTAAAATGCTCTTCATGTTCATCCTATTGTTCTCGTTGGTAGCGGTGGTGGGCATTGCGATGTTTGTGTCGCGCACCGCGGATCACGGCGAGGCGCGGTTTGACAGTGATACGGGCAAGGCGAAAGACACATCGGCCAAAATGCCGCCTGCTGATGTCACTCCGGCAAAGCGGATTGAGCCTGATGAGTGAGCGCGTGAGCGGGATTTGATCTGCCGCATTTGCGCCTCTGAATGCGATAGCGAGCGATACACTGCTCGCGAGATGATGTTCGGGACGCGTGAGGCATTTGATTACGTATTGTGCAGCGCCTGCTCCACGCTACAAATCGCTGAAATCCCAGATGATTTGCAGCAATATTACTCCGGCAGTTCTTATTACTCCTTCAACCAGATGCAGGAAGAACCCGGCTGGAAAAGCGCGCTAAAACGTGTGGCTGCTGGCGGGATGATTGGGCAGCCTGAAGCCTATCCCACCGGCAATGGCCCAATCGACAAAATCCGGCGCGGGGCAGAGCCTTGGACGGCGCATATTGCTGGGCTCACAAGCGATGCCGCTATCTTGGATGTCGGCTGCGGTGAGGGTGCGCGGCTGCAATCATTGGCGCGGCTCGGCTTTACCAATCTCACCGGAATTGATGCGTTTTTGCCTGCGGAAAAAGTCGGGGAGGCTGGCGCGGTAAAGCTGATTGCGGGCGAGCTTCCGGCGCATGAGGGCCTCTATGATTGCATCACCATGCATCATAGTTTGGAGCATGTGCCCGGCCCTGCTGCATTGCTGGGCGCGGCGCGCGAACGCTTGAAGCCCGGCGGCGCGATCTATGTCCGCATCCCGCTGTTTCAATCCGCGATTTGGGCAGAGCACGGCGTCAATTGGGCGCAGATTGATCCGCCTCGGCATTTGTATCTCTTCAGCGCGGCTGCGTTTCTCGGCATGGCGCAGCGATGCGGATTGGCCTGCGAGCGGCAAGGCACAGATACGCTGGGCTGGTCACTGGCGTGGAGCCATGCTTATGCCCGCGATATTGCTATGCATGGCGAGGGCGGTGCTCCAAACGCGCCGCCATTCACCGCCCAAGAGATCGCCGCATTTGACTGCGAAGCCGCCGCTCTAAATAGCGCAAACCAAGGCGATCAGGGCTATTTTGTGCTGCGCGCACGCACTTAGGGGCAACATACCCCTTTTCAGCGCGGCCTCATCGCACTATCTCGGGCATCATGACCACATCAACATATCGCATCCAAGGGCAAACCGGTGAGTGGGAGGTCGTAATCGGCCTCGAAGTTCACGCGCAGATTAGCACTCGTTCAAAGCTGTTCTCCGGCGCTGACACCACTTTTGG
>JALZVZ010000329.1 GCA_023299945.1 Altererythrobacter sp.
CGCTTGGCGCTTCGCTTCTGGCTTAGTGGCGGAGCTCGGTCGGCGACCTGCCGACCGCAAGGCCCTTGTGGCCGCCCGCAGGCCTAAGGGGCCGAGGATATCGCAGCACGCAGGTGCTGCGGAAAACAACCCAACTCTACCCCTCTTTACTCACCAAAACCTTATCGATCCGGCGGCGGTCCATATCCACCACTTCAAAGCGCCAGCCTTGCTCGATGAAGGCATCGCCTTCGCGCGGAACACGTTTCAGCACAGATAAAACATAGCCCGCAGCGGTGCCAAATTCTCGGCGCTCATCATATTCTAGGCCCAACTCATCAGCGAGCGCATCCGCGCCCAAAGCGCCCGATATCAGCAATGTGCCATTGGGCCTGCGCACCAGTAATGGCGCATCGCCCTCGTCCTGATCGCTGACAAAATTGCCAACCAGCGCAGTCAGCAAATCGACCGGCGTCACCACTCCTTCAAAATGGCCATATTCATCGTGAACCATCGCCATAGCGATTTCCGATTGCTGCAACACGCGCAGCGCATCCATCGCGTCCAGCTGGTCGGGCACAACCTCCATTTTGCGCATAAGCGCCTTCAGCGACACAGCCTCACCTGACACCATAGCGCCCAGCACTTCGCGCACTTTTACCACGCCAACAATTGTGTCGGGCGAGCCATCAGCAACCGGCAGCAGCGAATGCGGGCTTTGCTCAATTGCCTTGCGAATACCATCCTCGCCCGCGCCCAGATCAATCCAGTCCAATTCGGTCCGCGGCGTCATCATTTCGCGCACAGGACGTTCCGCCAGCCGCACAACACCCGTCAGGATCTGATGCTGATCCGCTTCAATCACGCCGGAATTGGTCGCATCGGCAAAGATCATATGCAGTTCTTCGGCTGTCACACTGGATTGACCGCCGGGGCGAATGCCGAACAATCGGATGAGCAATCCTGATGATGTGTCCAAAAGCCAGACAATGGGGGCCGCAATCGTGGCCAGAAAAGCCATCGGGCGCGCCATTGTCACGGCCATCGGCACCGCGATTTTCAAAGCAATTTGCTTGGGCACAAGCTCGCCGACGACCACGCTGAGATAGGTTGTAATCGCAATCACGGTAAAAAATGCGACTTGATCTGCCATATCCACTGGCACGCCGAGAACGGTCAGCCGCTCGCCCACTGGCCCCTCTAGGCTTGCGCCCGAGAATGCACCGATAATAATCGCAATTAATGTGATCCCCACTTGCACGGTGGAGAGAAACTTGCCCGGCTCCGCCGCCAAAGCCAGCGCCGTTTTTGCGCCTGCTGAGCCTTTATCGGCTTTCGCTTGCAGACGCGCGGTTTTGGCCGACACAATCGCCAGCTCCGACATCGCAAAGACGCCATTGAGCACGATCAAACATGCAATGATTATCAAATCGGGCCATGGAAACGGGGTCACGTTCATCTCGCTAGCATATTTGTAACATCTTGCCAGTGCGCTTGGAGCAAACTCTTTTTAAGGCTAGAGACAGGGTTAACAGGGGAAACACGCGAATAAGAGGCTGAAAATAGCTTCTCTTTTTACCCAAGCTCACAAATTTTGTGAGTCCATTGATCTCTTAAGGAGGGATAATATGAAAAAATCTCGGATAATGCTCTCAAGCGTAGCGGCCTTATCGCTACTGGGCACAAGTGCCTGTGTCACTGACCCGAACACTGGCAATCAGAAAGTCTCGCGTACGGCTATTGGCGGCGTCGGCGGCGCAGTTCTGGGCGGATTGCTTGGCGGCGTGATTGGCGGCAAAACTGGCCGGATCGTTGGCGCAGTTGGCGGCGCAGCGGCTGGCGGCATTGTTGGGTACAAGATGGACCAACAAATCAAAGAATTGAAAGAACAAACTGCGGGTTCCGGCGTGGATGTCACCGAAGTGGACGGCGGTAACGCTATCCTCGTCAATCTGCCAGACGGCGTGACTTTCGATGTTGGCAGCGCGGTAATCCAGCCTGCTTTCCGCACAACTTTGGACAGTGTGTCAAACAATCTGACGCAATATCCAAACTCGATCATTGATGTTTATGGCCACACCGATTCCACCGGCTCGGACAGCTTTAACCAGCGCCTGTCAGAACAGCGCGCACAGGCCGTCACCAATTATATGGTATCACGCGGCGTCGCTTCGGCCCGCGTGCGTTGGCAGGGTTTTGGCGAGACACAGCCAATTGCTGATAACACCACTGAATTTGGCCGGTCGCGCAATCGCCGAGTTGAAATCAAGATCATCCCATTTGATCAAGATGATGTGAATGCGGCGCAAGCAGCGCAGTAATTCGCGGTCAAATACCAATATGAAGGGGCTGGCTTTCCATCGCGGGAGGCTGGCCCTTTTCTTTGGCCACTTTATTTCGGGTAGGCGATTTTTTGCGCGCGCTCTGAAAGGCGATCAACCGCCGCGCCGTGAATATCGCGCGAACTAACAAGCACACCAAAGGCACGCGGATCGCGCTTATTATAGCCCAGAGGATTGCCGAAAGTGTCGCTGACCTCAGCCCCGGCCTCGCGCGCAATTAACGTGGCTGCGCCAACATCCCATTCATAGCCCCAGCGCAAGGTTGCAATCAGATCGGCCTCATCGGCGGCGACCTTGGCTATGCGCAGTGCAATCGAGTTGGGTTTTTCAACCATGACCAAATCTTGGTCCACTTTGGGCAGACTGTCGGTCGGCACGCGGCTGCCAGAAAATTCGGGCCGCCCAGAGGCTTTGAGCACTTCGCCATTGCGCGTTGCGCCTTGCCCAGCCACCGCCAGCCAATTCTGTCCGCGCGCTGGCGCGCTCAACATACCAATCAGCGGCTTGCCTGCACTAATCAGTGCCACAGATACCGCCCAGCCATCGCGCCCGTGAATAAAATCGCGAGTGCCATCAATGGGATCGACCAGCCAAATCAGTTCGCGGTTCAGGCGCTCCGCATCATCAGCGGTTTCCTCTGACAGCCATCCAGCCGATGGCAATAATGCCGTCAGCTCGCGCTTTAAAAAGGCATCAACCGCCAAATCTGCGGCGCAAACCGGATGGCCAGGTTCCTTTTCCCAAATCTCCACCTCATGGCCGGCACCGGGCCATTGATCATGGGCAATTCGGCCCGCCTCGCGGACAATCTCTTCAAAACGGATGCTATCGATCATGCTAGGTGGGGCTTTGCGCGCTAAGTGGGCACTTTTCAAGCGCGTCAAACCATGCTTATGCGGGTTCAAAGCGATTCCGTTCTACATTTCCTCCCAAAAGGAACACACTGCAATGAATATCCACGAGTATCAGGCCAAAGAACTTCTAGCGAAATATGGCATTGGCATTCCTGCTGGCCATGCTGCTTTGACCGTCGAAGAAGCGGTCGAAGGCGCGAAAAAATTGCCTGGGCCTTTGTATGTCGTAAAGGCGCAAATCCACGCAGGCGGCCGCGGCAAAGGCAAATTCACAGAGCTTGGCCCAGATGCCAAAGGCGGCGTGCGTCTGGCGAAATCCATCGCAGACGTAGAATCCGATGCAAAAGACATGCTCGGCAACACGCTGGTCACGATCCAAACCGGCGATGAAGGCAAGCAAGTGAACCGCCTCTATGTCACCGACGGTGTCGATATTGAGCAAGAATATTACCTCGCCATGCTGGTTGACCGTTCGAGCGGCGAAGTTGCGATGGTTGCCTCCACAGAAGGCGGCATGGATATTGAAGACGTGGCGCACAACACGCCCGAGCTGATCACCACGATCACGATCAACCCTGCCCAAGGCTTTTTGCCGCATCACGGACGCGCGGTTGCGTTTGCACTGAAATTGTCGGGTGATCTGAACAAGCAGTGCCAGAAACTGGCGAAGCAGCTTTATACAGCCTTCATGGATCTCGATTGCGAGATGCTGGAGATTAACCCGCTGGTCGAGACCAAAGACGCGCAATTGCTCGTGCTCGACACCAAGATGAGCTTTGATGGCAATGCGCTTTACCGCCACAAAGACGTGGAAGCGATGCGCGATGAGACCGAGGAAGATCCGGCCGAAGTCGAAGCGTCTAAATCTGATCTCGCTTACATCAAGCTCGACGGCAATATTGGCTGCATGGTCAATGGCGCGGGCCTTGCGATGGCGACGATGGATATCATCAAGCTAAACGGCGCATTCCCTGCCAACTTCCTCGATGTGGGCGGCGGCGCGACAACCGAAAAAGTGACCGCAGCGTTCAAGATCATTCTGAAAGACCCGGCGGTCGAAGGCATCCTCGTCAACATCTTTGGCGGCATTATGAAATGCGACATTATTGCCGATGGTATCGTGCAGGCGGCGAAGGACGTGAACTTGTCTGTGCCTTTGGTTGTTCGTCTTGAAGGCACCAATGTTGAGGCGGGCAAGGAAATCCTCGCGAATTCCGGCCTGCCGATTGTGGCAGCAGACGACCTTGGCGATGCCGCTAAAAAGATCGTCGCAGAGGTCAAGCAAGCGGCGTAATCATCGCTGATTATGAATTTGCCAGTGAAAGCAGGCGCAATCGCACTTGCATAGTTTGCGGCCCCAACATGCTTGACGTTTACGTAAACGCAAGCTAGTTGGGGCCGCATAAGTTTGAATATTTAGGAAGGATATCTCCCATGAAAATCCTCGTCCCCGTCAAGCGGGTGATTGATTATAACGTCAAACCGCGCGTCAAGGCTGACGGCAGCGGTGTTGACCTCGCCAATGTCAAAATGAGCATGAACCCGTTCGATGAAATCGCTGTCGAAGAAGCGATTCGCATCAAAGAAGCGGGCAAGGCGGATGAAATCATCGCGGTTTCGGTTGGCCCTGCAAAGGCGCAAGAAACATTGCGCACCGCCCTCGCCATGGGTGCAGACCGCGCCATTCTGGTGGAAAGCGATGAGGAAGTTGAGCCTCTCGCCGTGGCAAAGATCCTCAAAGCCATCGCGGATGAAGAAGCCCCTGGCATTGTCATGCTCGGCAAGCAATCGATCAGCGACGACAGCAACCAAACCGGCCAAATGCTCGCAGCTCTGATGGGCCGCCCGCAAGGCACGTTTGCTAACACTGTTGAAGTGGACGGCGATGCGGTGATCGTGAAACGCGAAGTCGATGGTGGCCTTGAAACGGTCAAGCTGACTATGCCAGCCATCGTCACCACCGACCTTCGCTTGAACGAGCCGCGCTATGCTTCGCTGCCCAACATCATGAAGGCAAAGAAGAAGCCTTTGGATACGAAGGCGCCTGCGGATTACGGTGTCGATATTGCCCCGCGCCTCACCACCACCAATGTCTCCGAGCCGCCTGTGCGTCAGGCCGGTGAGAAGGTCGAAGATGTCGACGCTCTGATCGTGAAGATCAAAGCTCTCGGCATCGCATAAGCGCCCAAAGGAAGGAAACAATCATGAAAACTCTCGTTTGGGTCGAACACGACAATACAGACATGAAAGACGCCACATTGGCTGTCGTCACCGCTGCATCAAAGCTCGGCGATGTCGATCTGCTGGTCGCAGGCTCTGGCTGCGCAAGCGTGGCTGATCAAGCGGCCAAAATCGCCGGTGTGGGCACTGTCCACCTCGCTGATGATGCTGCACTCGCCAATGCTCTGGCTGAAAACGTTGCGCCATTGATTGCGGGCGCCATGGACGGCTTTGATGCTTTCCTCGCTCCTGCAACCACCACCGGCAAGAACATTGCCCCGCGCGTTGCAGCCTTGCTCGACGTGATGCAGATCAGCGATATTTTGTCGGTTGAAGGCGATAAGACATTCACCCGCCCAATCTACGCTGGCAATGCAATCGCTACGGTTGAAAGCTCGGATGCAAAATTGGTCATCACCGTTCGCGGCACAGCTTTTGACAAAGCAGACGCAGCCTCCGGTTCCGGCACAGTTGCAGCCCTTGGCGGCGCAAGCGATGCAGGCACATCCAGCTTCGTCAGCGCAGAAATCGCAAAAAGC
>JALZVZ010000330.1 GCA_023299945.1 Altererythrobacter sp.
ATCGGCGTGCTGCTGGCCCTGTTTGGTTCGACCATGCTGTCGCTGTTTCTCGCCCGCACTATCGTCGCCCCGATTAAGCTCTTGTCCAATGCCGCGATCCGTGTTCGCCAAGGACGCGGGCGCGATGTCGAGGTGCCCCGCCTGCCCGAACGCGGCGATGAAATCGGCAGCCTTGCTCGCACGATCTCCGACATGACCGGCGCCTTGCGCAACCGGATTGATGCGGTGGAAAGCTTTGCCGCCGACGTTGCGCATGAGATTAAGAACCCGCTGGCATCCTTGCGCAGCGCGATTGAATCACTGCCCCGCGTGGAAGACCCTGAACTGCACGCACAATTGCTCGATATTGCGACCCATGACGTGCGCCGCATCGACCGCTTAGTCACAGAGATTTCCGATGCCAGCCGCATCGATGCTGAAATGTCCCGCGCCACGCTGGAGAGCATTGATATGACAGCCCTAGTCGAGGCAATCATTGGCTCCCGTGAGGCGCGGGCGGAGAATTTGAACCACCAGATCAATCTGACCCATACCGGCTGGTCTGCTGTGGTGATTGGCGTGCCTGTGCGGCTGGAGCGCGTGATCGAAAACTTGATCGACAATGCTGTGTCTTTCTCACCCCGCAATGCCGCGATCAATGTGGCCATTGATAATGATGGCGAGGAAGTCATCATCACCGTCAGCGATACCGGCCGCGGCATCCCCGAGGATGCCCGCGAGAAGGTCTTTCAACGCTTTCATTCGGTCCGCCCCGACACAGAGGATTTCGGCAATCATTCAGGACTTGGGCTGGCGATTGCTCGCACCATCGCCGAGGCGCATGAGGGCAGCCTGACCGCTATCTCCCGCGCAGATGGCGAGGCCGGTGCATGCCTAAGGCTAACATTGCCAGCGACACAATAGGTTAGCGCAGATGACCGAAAGACAAGTGATACAGGCCAGCTGCGTTGCGATTGATGGCCGCGCAGTGATGATTGAAGGCGAACCGGGAAGCGGCAAAAGCAGCCTTGCACTGGCGTTGATTGATCGCGGGGCGCAATTGATCGGTGATGATGGGGTGTCTTTGTCGCTTTCGCACAGCGCAATAATCGCTTCGCCTCCGCCCAATATTGCGGGCAAAATAGAGATTTGCCATGTCGGTATTGCCGATATGGCCACCACCTCTGCACCGCTTGCCCTCATCATCAATCTGGTACAATCCGCACCGCGTCTGGTGGAACCTGCCGCCTTGCGCGATATGCTGGGAATAGCGGTCCCCGCCCTCACCCTCCCCACCCATGATCACATGCTTGCCCTGCGCACGGAATTTGCGCTGCGCATGCACGGGCTGAAAACCGCATGAAAAAAAGCGCTTTCCAAGCGCGCGCACGAAGCGCAATAGATGCATCCTCATGAGCTCATCGACACGCCTCCCGAACCCATCCGACAAACAGACCATTTTGCTGATCACTGGCCTTGCAGGCGGCGGCAAATCCACCGCGCTTCAAGTGCTGGAGGATCTGGGTTGGGAGACGATCGACAATTTCCCCGTTCGCCTGCTCAAAGGTTTGCTAGCCGAACCCGATGATCATCACGGCCCCCTCGCCATCGGTTTCGATTCGCGCACCCGCGGCTTTGTGCCGAATGACGTGATTACGCTGGTCAAAGATCTGACACAGTTGCCGCAATTCGAGCTCAGCACCATGTTTATTGATTGCTCATCGGGCGAGCTTGAGCGGCGCTATAATGAAACCCGCCGCCGCCACCCAATGGCGCATGGCCGCCCTCTGCAAGATGGCATTCGGGCCGAGCGCGAGCTGCTGGAGCCGATGCGCCGCTGGGCCGATATGGTCATCGACACCAGCGAATTTGCCAGCAATCAATTGCAGCAGCACATTCGCGAGCTGTTCGGGACCAACGTGGAGCAACCCATGACTGTCACCGTCTCCAGCTTTGGTTTTGCGCGGGGAATGCCGCCGCTGGCCGATTTGGTGTTCGATATGCGCTTCCTCGACAATCCGCATTGGATCGATGAATTGCGCGAGCAAACGGGCCTCGATGCGCCGGTCGGCGATCATATTCGCAAGGATAGCGGTTTCGCCCCCGCTTTTGAACGGATCAGAGATTTGATTATGGACCTGCTCCCGCGCTATGCAGCGCAAGGCAAAAGCTATGTCCACATCGCCTTTGGTTGTACCGGAGGGAGACACCGCTCTGTGTTTACCGCCGATCAAATGGGCAAGCTCTTGCGCGGTGAGGGGTTTTCGCCCACTATCCTGCATCGCAATTTGGGATCCAGAGCAACCGACGCTATCGAGCAGATGAAACGGTAAGCCCCCTTTTAATTCGACCAAGGCAGTACGCACATGACTGGCAATAACGGATCCGGTATTCACACATGATTGGGATGATTTTGGTTACCCATGGCGATTTGGCCAAGGAATTTGTCCATGCGATGGAGCATGTCGTCGGCCCGCAAAAAGGCGTCGCGACTGTCTGCATTGGCCCCAATGACGATATGGAGCAGCGGCGCGCGGAAATCGCGGACGCTATCACCGAAGTTGAGGCGGGTTCGGGCGTGATTGTCCTGACCGATTTGTTCGGCGGAACCCCGTCCAATCTAGCGATCTCTTTGCTGGAACGCGGCAAGGTCGAAGTCATCGCCGGGATCAATCTACCGATGTTGATCCGGCTGGCCGGCGCCCGCAGCAAAATGGGCGTGGCAGAGGCGGTCGAAGCAGCGCAGCACGCGGGCCGCAATTACATCACCGTGGCTTCTGAATTCTTGGGTCAAGAGGCTGAGCCGCGCGAGGCTCATGCATGAGCGCATTTCGCAAAACCATCACGATCGTCAACAAACGCGGGCTGCATGCGCGGGCGAGCGCGAAATTCGTCGGCGCTGTCGCTGAAATCCCCAGCGCGACCTCCGTGCGCCTTGCCAAGGGCGGCAATGAAGCTGGTGGCGGCTCAATCTTGGGTCTGATGATGCTGGGCGCGGCCAAGGGCGATGATATTGAACTGATCGTAGATGGCGAAAATGCCGAGACGGTTTTGGGCGAGCTTGCAGCCCTCATTGAAAACGGTTTTGGTGAAGAGTGAGCATGCCCACCCCGCCTGAACCGCGAGCAATATAATGCGCCGCGAGATCACGGGCTATTCCAATCCCACCGTCAAATATTTGCGCTCTCTACGCGAGAAAAAGCACCGCAAGGCTGCGGGCGAATTCCTTGCCGAAGGGCTGCGCCTGCTTACCGATGCACGCGAATCCGGCTATTTGCCCGAATTGCTGGTGATGGCGAAAACCCGCGAGGCGCACACATTGCTGGATGTGCTGGAAGCAGAAGTTTTGCGCAGCGGCGGCGAGGTAATTGAAACCACGCCCGATATTCTTTCCAAGATCACCGGCAAATCGAACCCTCAGGCTGTTACCGGCGTTTTCAAAGAATTCGATACGTCTTTGGACGTGATTGACCGCGATGCCGCGCCCATATGGATGGTCGCAGAAAGCCTGCGCGATCCGGGAAATTTGGGCACCATGCTGCGCACATGCGATGCGGTGGGTGCGGGCGGCCTCATCCTCATTGATGATTGCGCCGACCCCTTCAGCGCAGAGGCCGTGCGCGCCAGCATGGGCGCTGTGTTTACGCAGAATATTGCACGGGCGAGCTGGGATGAATTTTTGCCGTGGCTAAGGTCCGGCGCAGGCCAATTGGTGGCAGCAAGCTTGCGCGATGCCGTGCCTTATCGCGGCGCGGCTTATGCATCACCCTGCTTCGTGCTGGTTGGCAACGAGTCGCAGGGCCTGCCAGAAGGCTATGAGGCGGAATGCGATCTGCGCGTCACAATGCCCATGCGCGGGCGCGCCGACAGTTTGAACGCTTCGGTTGCAGGCGCTGTTCTGGCCTATGAAGTTTTGGCGGCGCTGGAAAAATAGCCGCTATTTTGCGGTTAGCTTGCTAGCAGATTTCTCGCTCTCAATCAGTAGCCGCTCCGCTTCATCCGATGCATCCGCATCCTTGGCATTGTAGCGCGGTGCACCTTCGACCAGCGGAACCTCCGCAATTTCTGCCTTGCCCACCTCAACGCCCTTGTCCGCCAGCCGCTTGCCGGATGACAGCACATTGCGTTCAAACGAACCGACGAATTTGTTGTAATTATTGACCGCGCTTTCCAGCCCGCCGCCCACGCGTTTCAAATGCTCGGCCGAAACCCGCAAGCGGTCGTAAAGCTCAGCGCCCATGCGGCCAATTTCCTGCGCTTCTTTCGCGAGGCCATCCTGCCGCCAAACCTGCGCAACTGTGCGCGCAATCGCGACCAGATTGGTCGGTGTTGCCAGCAAAACCTTATTGCGAAAGGCAAAGTCCCAAAGCTCTGGATCGGCTTCCAACGCGGCACTGACAAAATGCTCGCCCGGTACAAACATTATGACGTAATCGGGTGCGTCTTCAAACTGGCTTTGATAGCTTTTGGAGCCCAAGGTTTGCACATGATTGCGCATGCTCTTTGCGTGCATATCCATGTGATTTTTCCGCACGTCGTCATCGTCAGCTTCAAACGCGGCCTGATAGGCATTGAGCGACACCTTACTATCAATCACCAGCTTCTTCTG
>JALZVZ010000331.1 GCA_023299945.1 Altererythrobacter sp.
CACTTGATTCAGCAACTGAGCCGATCAGATCGTTTTTGTTCATGTTCGAGATCCCCCTCATTCAATTAAATTTCTTGAAGCGCTGTTTAAAAGCGTACTGCCCGAATGTTAAATGACAGACTTTGCACGGTTTATTCAAGGGGAAATTCGTTCACTCGAGCTTCAAACGTCGCAAATTTAAGTCATTTGGCTCATATTGAACCAAAAATCGAGTGATCCACCCTAACCTCACGCTGTTCCATAAAATGCGCCATCTGTTCCAGAAAGTGATTCGTTGCGACGCACAATGCCTATTAGTGAGCAGTTGGCGATCCCGCACTAGGCACTTGAGGCAAGGGTTGGCTGGCCAAATCATCGGCCTCCGTCCACTCAATTGGCGCGAGCGTGCTGACCAAGGCATGCTCCACCACTGTATCGACGTGAGATACCGGAATAATCTCTAAACCTTCCTTCACCTTCGCAGGAATTTCAGCCAAATCTTTAACATTCTCTTCTGGAATGAGCACGGTCTTGATCCCGCCCCGCAGTGCCGCCAGCAGCTTTTCTTTCAACCCGCCAATGGGCAGAACTCGCCCGCGCAAGGTGACCTCGCCGGTCATAGCGATGTCAGGGCGCACAGCAACACCTGTCAAAGTGGAAACGATCGACGTAACCATGCCAATGCCTGCGCTCGGCCCGTCCTTAGGCGTTGCGCCTTCAGGCAGGTGAATATGGATGTTTTTGCGCTGAAAGATGCTCGGCTTTATACCATAAGAAGGCGCGCGCGATTTTACGAAGCTGAAAGCGGCTGCAATGCTCTCATTCATAACGTCGCCCAGCTTACCGGTGGACTTAACCTCACCCTTGCCCGGCGTTGTTACGCACTCAATGTCGAGCAGTTCGCCGCCAACAGAAGTCCAAGCAAGGCCCGTTACCGCGCCGATCTGCGCTTCTTCTTCCGACACTCCGTGCTTGAACTTACGCACGCCTGAAAAATCGCCCAAATTCTCTGGAGTGATTGCAACACTTGTCATTTCTTTTTCAAGAATTTTGCGCAGGGATTTGCGAGCAAGCTTAGCCAATTCGCGCTCCAATGTACGCACACCGGCCTCGCGCGTGTAATAGCGGACCAAATCACGCAAACCCTCTTCGCTCAGCGAAAATTCTCCGTCTTTTAGGCCGTGATCCTCGATCACTTTGGGCAGCAAATGCCGGGTCGCGATCTCAACCTTTTCATCCTCAGTATAACCTTCGAGGCGGATGATCTCCATCCGGTCGAGCAATGGTTGAGGCAGATCAAGACTGTTGGCCGTCGTTACGAACATGATTTCAGACAAGTCGAGATCAAGCTCAAGATAGTGATCTTGGAAACTGTTGTTTTGTTCTGGATCAAGCACTTCGAGCAAAGCCGATGCTGGATCACCGCGGAAATCCTGGCCCAGCTTGTCAATTTCATCGAGCAAAAATAGCGGATTGCTCGAACCAGCCTTCTTTAGATTGCTGACGATTTTACCCGGCATAGAGCCAATATAAGTGCGCCGGTGGCCGCGTATCTCAGCCTCGTCACGCACACCGCCCAGCGATTGGCGCACAAATTCGCGGCCCGTTGCCTTAGCGATGGACTTACCCAGCGAGGTCTTACCGACACCAGGAGGGCCAACGAGGCACAGGATTGGTCCTTTGAGCTTATTGGTGCGCGCCTGAACCGCGAGATATTCTACGATCCGGTCCTTGACCTTCTCAAGTCCGTAGTGATCTGCATCCAGCACTTCTTGCGCCTTTGCGATGTCTTTCTTGAGGCGCGATTTCTTGCCCCATGGCAGGCCGAGCAGCACATCGAGATAATTGCGCACAACGGTCGCCTCGGCGCTCATGGGCTGCATGCCTTTGAGCTTCTTAAACTCGGCATCTGCCTTAGTTTTTGCTTCCTTAGAGAGCTTTGTTTCCGCGATTTTCTTGGCCAGCTCTGCGGTTTCATCACCGCCCTCACCATCATCACCGCCCAGCTCTGACTGGATCGCCTTCAATTGTTCATTGAGGTAATATTCGCGCTGAGTTTTCTCCATCTGGCGCTTCACACGCCCACGGATTTTGCGCTCTACTTGGAGGACAGAAAGCTCGCCTTCCATAAAGGACATGACCATCTCGAGCCGCTTCAGCGGGCTGGTTTCGGTCAAAAGCGCTTGCTTATCAGAGACTTTTACATTGATCGCAGCGGCAATGGTGTCGGCCAGCTCGCCTGCATCATCGACATCGCTCAGATCTGTCGCGGCATCCTCGCCCAGCTTTTTGTTGAGCTTAGCATATTCGCCGAAGCGCTCCGTCACCTGGCGCATCAAAGCGGTGACTTCATTACCAGATACCGTCTCCGCTTCTTTCAGAGCGACATCGGCAAGAACGTAATCACCCTCTGCTCGCATGCCTTTGCAGGTCGCGCGCGCAGTGCCTTCAACCAAAACCCGCACTGTGCCATCAGGCAATTTCAGCAATTGCACGACTTGCGCCACCACGCCGACATCAAAGAGATCATCGGCCTCTGGATCATCACAAGATGGATCCAATTGCGCGAGAAGGAAAATGTCTTTGCTCGCCTCCATCGCAGCTTCGAGTGCCGCAACCGACTTATCGCGGCCGACAAACAAAGGCACGACCATACCGGGGAAAACGACGATATCGCGCAAGGGCAGAAGAGGATATTGCTGGGTCATATTGGGTCCATTGGCATCAGTTGGCGCACCAGAAACGCGCGCCGTTCTCTGGGGATATGGGAAGCGTTTGCCTCGCCGCAATAGGGGATGCGCCTATTCCATTCCAGGTAGTTTGAAGCCGGGTGGCAGCCCCATTCCGCCCTGCATATCCTTCATTTGCTCCGCAGACACACGGTCTGCCTTGTCGCGCGCATCATTAAACGCGGCTGTCACTAGATCTTCCAAAACCTGCTTTTCATCTGGCTTGATCAGGCTGTCATCAATTGCGACGCCCAAAATGCGGCCCTTGGCGCTGGCCCGCACCGTGACAAGGCCGCCGCCCGAACGGCCTTCAACTTCGATATCGTCAAGCTTGGCCTGCATATCGTTCATCTGGGTCTGAATGGTCTCTGCCGCCTTTTGTGCAGCTTGGATCATCTCTTCCATCGATTTCATTTTATTGGCTCCATTTGCGCCCATTTCCGGCGGAACCGGCGGCGACATTATCATTGGGGGTTAGAATTTCAGCCTCTGGAAAAGCGGTCTTGGCCGCCTTCATCAAGGGGTGTTCATTGAGTTTAGCCTCGGCATCAGCGCGCGCTTGCTCCGCCTGTTCGCGCAAGGAAGGCGTGCCTTGCCCTTCGCCCTTTTCCACCAGCCAGCGTTTGCCCGTGTGCTTAAACAAAACATCGCGGATTTCAGGCGCGGGGTCGGTGGCCATGCCATCGGCCAGAGTATAAACCAGCTTTTCAGGTCCCAGCTCAACCACGCGTATCCAGTCGCGCATGATTTGCGCCACGCGAAGCTGTCCCGCATCGTCAATTTCTTGAACCAGCGTTGCCCAATCCAATGCGCGGCCCGTTGGTGCAGCAGCGCTCACGCCGCCTCCAGCATCCGCCCCAGTGGAAGTGGCAGTGGACGTGGCAGTGGCCGCAGCAGGCGCTGGCCCGCGTTCAGCCAATTCCTCAAGCTTCTTCACCAATTTGCCCGGATCAGGCATATCGGCAGCATGCATCACCCGCAGCAGCGCCATTTGCGCCGAGACCAGCGGATCGGGCGCGCCGCGCACTTCTTCATGGCCCTTCAGCAGCAATTGCCACAAGCGGTGCAATTGCCCCGCAGATAGCTGCTGCGCAAAGGCCTTCAACGCGGCGCGCTCATCCTCTGTCGGCGCATCGGGTTCGCCGCCCGAAACCTGCGCCACGGTGATCGCATGGGTTAAGTCCATCAGGCTGTGGATCAGCGCCAAAGGCTCCACGCCCAGCGCATATTGATCATCCACCGCCGCAAGCAGTGCCTTTGCATCGCCTGCCAGTAATTTGGTCAGAAGCTCGCGCCGCGCGCTTTTATCCGCCAGCCCCAGCATATCGCGCACGCGTTTGCCAGTGACGAGGCCCTCTTCATCAAGGTCAGCATGAGCAATGGCTTGGTCGAGAATAGAAAGGCCATCGCGGACCGAGCCTTCGGCGGCATTGGCAATGATATGCAGTGCTTCGTCTTCGGCTGTGACGCCTTCCTTGGTACAAATACCGGCAAAGTGACTTTGCAACAGCTCTGCTGGAATACGGCGCAAATCGAACCTTTGCGTCCGGCTGAGCACGGTCACCGGCAGCTTTTCAACCTCAGTGGTCGCAAACAGAAACTTCACATGCGCTGGCGGTTCTTCCAGCGTTTTGAGCAAAGCATTGAAGGCATTGCGGGTCAGCATGTGGACTTCATCGATGATGTAGATTTTGTAGCGCGCAGAGACCGCCGCATAACGCACAGCCTCAATGATCTCGCGCACATCATCAACGCCGGTATGGGAGGCCGCATCCATTTCGATCACATCGATATGGCGCCCCTCGGCAATCGCAGTGCACGGCTCGCACACGCCGCATGGGTCGATGGTTGGCCCGCCCTCGCCGTCCGCCCCGATGCAATTTAGAGATTTGGCGATCAGCCGCGCTGTCGAGGTTTTGCCGACCCCGCGCACACCCGTCATCAGAAACGCATGTGCCAGCCGGTCGCGCTCAATCGCATTACCAAGCGTGCGAACCATCGGCTCTTGCCCAATCAGTTCGGAGAATGTCTGCGGCCGGTATTTGCGCGCAAGCACACGATAAGGTTGATTGGTATCAGCCGACATGGCTTTAGCAGGCTCGGACTTAGGCTCAGCTTTAGGCTTTGTGGGCGCCTGCGCAATTGGCGCGGGTGCAGCCTCAGCCGGTTCTGCCGGAGAGTCGCCGAACATGGAGTTTTGCCCGGCGGACTCTAATTCAGCAGCGCTGGGCTGTTGCTCTTCAGCTGGAGCATCCCCTTCGTTCCAAGGAGGTCCGCCAGCCGGATCACCAGCACCATCGCCATTCATTTCAGAGGAATCACTCATATCGCCTTAAATAGGCGTTCGCGCGATGAATGTCATGGGTGAGATACCAGAAACGCGCAGCTTATCGCCGCAATTTAAAAGGAGCCGAGCGACCCGTCGCAATCCACCTGGGCTGCTTCCTTCCGGATCTGACCCGGTGAGCGAACGCAAACGTCCACCCGACTCCCGACCGGCCATATGGCGCCCCAAAGGCGGCTTGGCAAGATGTCTGACATTCAAGTGGTATAAAGGTAAGGCTATCAGTATGGTACGCCTGCATTTTTATTAGGATGGACAATGAACCAACGCTCTCTGATCGCCGCACTATGCGCTTCTGTCTTAACACTTGCGCCACTGCAAAGCGTGTCAGCCGACGATCATATGAGCTTGGAATTGGGCAATGATACAGGCGAATTTGCCAAGGATGGCGAGTGCGACGACATCCGCTTTACTGGCAAGGGAATGTCAGTGATTTTGCTGACCGACAGCATTGGCAAGGACGCTAGTGACTGCGGTGCGGCGCTGAAAGCGGAGAGAGTCAGCGTCGACCCGATGCACGCGAAGCCCTCAGACGCCAGCCCAATCAATTTTGGCGATGACACCTCGCGATTTGCCAAGGATGGGCAATGCGATGATATCCGCTTTGCAGGCAGCGATGCCGCTGAAATGGTTTTTATCGCAGAGGACGTTGGTCATGATGCCAGCGATTGCAAAGCGGCATTTGAGACTGGCGCTGTCAAATGGCAGGGCAGTACAGCAACGCCAGAACTAGGCGTCACCGCGAATGAAATTGCTGAGCAAATGGATGCCCCTAAGATAACGACTTGAGCCGGGTCCTTGGGGCGCGTGATTTAGCGAAAATTATCCGCATAGGACTGTAGTTTAAGCGCTTTTTGCGGTGTCGCATGAACACGCGCGGCAATCCCATACTTATCCGCATAGGCTTTTGCTGCGTCTTTCGTCGGAAAACTCAAAGACACTTGCGCCTGCGTATCGCTGCTGCCGGTCCAGCCCATCAGCGGATCCGGCTTGCGCGCCTCGGATTGCTCGAACTCGAGCACCCAAACATCAGTGTGGGCCTTGCCCGATTGCATCGCGTTTTTGGGACGTTGGAATATTCGTGCAGACATTCTTGCTTTTCCGTTCCTCGCTCAGGCGGCCTTATCGCTGCGGGCGGCCACTTGGCCTAACAAGATGAACTCTCATCTCGATCCCCTTTGATTTGGGCTCTGTAATTCACTTAGGCCGTTTTTCAAAGGCGTTCTTGGTCTTTAAACTCGCCATTTCGGACCAAGGTTCATCCGGCCAGCGGTGTTTGGGATAGCGGCCCTTCATCTCTTTGCGAACATCTTCCCAGCTTCCACGCCAAAAACCGGGCAGATCTCGGGTCGATTGGATCGGGCGGCCAGCCGGACTGGTGAGCTTGAGCAGCAGCGGCGACGCCGCGTGTCCTTGGCCAATCATCGGATGACGGTCCAGCCCGAAAAGCGCTTGGACACGCACTTCAACGCTGGGTGCATCATCGCCAACATAGCTGATTTTCTCATGCGTTCCGGCAGGCGATTTGAATGCGGTTGGAGCCTCTTTTTGAAGCCGCTGGCCTGTCTCCCAATCCACTTGGCCTAAGATAGCCTCAGTTAGCCTCGTTTGGCCTCGTGATCTCCCGGCCCCTTCCAAAACGCTCAAATTGCGTTGATTTTCTAGCAAAGGCGCAAGCCAGATGGGCGCGGTCTTCGCCAATTCTTCTAGAGAAAGCGCCCCTATCCCGGCGAAATTCGCACGGGCAATCAGCTCAGCGGGCACAATTTCCCCCAACCGCTCCACAGATTTTTCCACAAGCATATCCACAATCGCGGCGGGGTCGGGATTGGAATCAGGCCCGCTTGCCAAAGTGATCGCGCCCAATCGCCGTTCTAACCGTGCCTCTGCACGCTTATCGGTTTCATTCCAGTGGATGATAGAGCGCTTTTCAATAAGATATTGGAGGTGTCCCTCGACCTCGGCCTGAGACAGCTCAGCGGCTGCAGTGATCCGCGCGCCCTTAGCTCCGCCAACCGCATCGCCGATTACCAGCCACTCGGCCCGCGCCAGCGAAGATGCCGGATCGAGCGTAAAACCGCGCCCGCCAGCCGTTAGCCAATGCTCGCCCGAAGCGCCGCGCCTGCGTGCAATATTATCCGGCATAGCAAAGGCAAGGAATAAAGCAGGATTGATCGGCTCTTGGGCTACGCCTGACACAAGCCGCTCTGCGCTTTTGGCCCAGCGTTGCGCCAATTTGCGCGCTGCCTCTGCGCGCCCTCCGCGATCACTGCGGAACCGGTCCAGCCGCGCGAGCAAATCCTCGCCCTGCCCTCCCAAACCGCGCTCCTGCATCAGCAGCATCATTCCTGCCGCATCCTGCGCCTGACTGACTTCTGCACCAAACAGCACGGCTGCGCCCGCGATGGGGTCCATAGGAAGCTGCGCAATCTGCTTGCCCCAAGGCGTTATCGCGCCCGCTTCACTGAGCGCGCCCAATTTCTGCAACCGGCCCCGCGCTGCTGCAACAGAGGCATCGGGCGGCGCGTCCAGCCATGCCAAGGATTTCGGATCGCTCGTTCCCCAGCGCGCCAGCTTGAGCATCAGCGGCGTCAAATCCACTGTCTCAATCTCGGGCGGTGCAAACTCTGGCCGTCCGCCATGGCCGCCCTCCTCCCACAGACGGTAAGCCGTACCAGCACTTTGCCTTGCGGCGCGCCCTGCCCGCTGCGTCGCGGCGGCTTGCGACGCGCGGCGCGTGACCAGATGCGTGGTGCCAGCGGCACGGTCATGTTCGGCCATACGCGCCATTCCGCTATCCACCACTATGCAAACCCCGTCCAATGTCAGCGACGTTTCGGCGATGGCCGTGGCCAGCACTATGCGGCGGCGGCCTTGCGTATCGCGGGCAATCGCTGCGCGCTGGGCGGCGGGTTGGACTTGCCCATGCAGCGGCAGAATCGGCACATCAGGCAGCTTACTTTCCAGGCGTTCGCGCACGCGTTCAATTTCGCCCACGCCCGGGAGAAAAGCGAGGATATCGCCCTCTTGCTCACGCCAAGCGGTCATAATCGCTGACGTCATAGCGTCATCAATCCGCATTTGCGGCGAAGAACCCAGCCAGCGAATGTCGAGGGGGTAGCTGCGCCCCTCGCTCTCAATCACGCGTGCTTCATCACCGATCAGCGCAGCAAATCGCGCCCCGTCAATTGTCGCCGACATCACCAAAACGCGCAAATCTTCGCGCAATATGCTGCGGGCCTCCAATGCCAACGCCAGCCCCATATCACTGTCGAGATGCCGTTCGTGCGCCTCATCAAACAGCACCGCCGACACGCCGGACAATTCAGGATCATCCACCAGTCGGTTGACGAAAATCGCCTCTGTCATCACCAAAACGCGCGTTTTTGCCGACTGTTTTGTGTCCAGCCGCGTGAGATAGCCAATGGTCTCGCCCGGTTTCTCGCCCAGCATTTGCGCCATGCGCTCAGCGGCTGCACGGGCAGCAATACGTCGCGGTGATGTGAGGATAATTTGGCCGCTGCACCACGGCTCATCAATCAATGCAGGGGCAATCGTGGTGGTTTTACCCGCACCCGGCGGCGCAACCAGCACCGCAGCACCATGTTCGGTCAATGCCGATTTTAGCGCATCGATAACGTCATAAATAGGAAGCGCCGCGGACACCTAGAGACTGGGTCCAGCGCGCTTAATAGCCGCGAGCGACCGCAAACTGCGCCGCTTCGGCCATGGCTGAGCGCGCTTTGCTTTCCGGAAAGATGGAAATTGCATCAATTGCGCGCTGGGCAAAATGCTGTGCCCGTGCGCGCGTGTCGGCCAGAGCATTGTGACGCTCAATCAAGCCGATTGCATGGGCCAAATCTTCATCCGAAGTACGGTGGCCGCCAATCGCGCTTTTCCAAAACTTACGCTCTTCCTCATCCCCACGTGCAAACGCCAGAATAACAGGCAAAGTCATCTTGCCCTCGCGGAAATCATCGCCCTGATCTTTGCCCATATCGGCAGCCTCAGCGGCATAATCGAGCGCATCATCGACCAATTGAAACGCAATGCCGAGGTTACGTCCATAACTCTCTAATGCCCGCTCTTTCGCCTCATCGCATTCAGCAACAACGGCGCTAATATGGCTTGCAGCGGCAAACAGCGCTGCGGTTTTCGCGCCAATAATATCGAGATAGCGTTCTTCGGTCGTGTCGAGCTGACGCTGCGCGGTCAATTGCGCGACTTCGCCCTCGGCGATAACGGCGCTGGCATTGCTGAGAATTTTCAACACTTTAAGGCTGCCGTCTTCCGTCATCAGCTCAAATGCACGGCTGAACAGAAAATCACCAACCAGCACAGTCGCCGGATTGCCAAAGATGATATTGGCAGCCGCCTTGCCTCGGCGAAGCTCACTACCATCCACGACATCATCATGCAGCAGCGTTGCGGTGTGGATAAACTCAACCGCTGCGGCGAGTTTGTGATGGCGATCGCCTTGATACCCAACCAGCTGCACACCGGCGAGTGTCAGCATGGGGCGCAAACGCTTGCCCCCACCAGAAATCAAATGCCCCGCCAATGCCGGGATGAGCGGAATTTCGCTCTGCATACGCTCGAGAATAACAGCGTTCACGTCATTCATACCCTGCGCGGTCAAAGCCAGCATAGGATCAAGTGTGGGTTGCTTGCGAGCTAGCGGAATTACCTTAGCAGTCATAATCTATGCACATGCGCTGCAGATGCACGCTTGGCAAGATGGGAATTGCTGCTAGCCTGATGCAATATGTCAAACGAACCTTCACCCTCGCGCAACGATGATACCGCTGACCAAACTCTGGCCAGCTTTCGTAAGAGTATCGATAATATCGATGCCGCTTTAATTCATATGCTGGCAGAGCGGTTTCGCATCACGCAAGCTGTAGGCGAATATAAGGCGAAGGCGACGCTGCCTCCGGCCGATCCGATGCGCGAAAAACGCCAGGTGGAACGTTTGCGCAAATTGTCAGAGGATGCGGATTTGGACCCTGAATTTAGCGAGAAATTCCTGCGCTTTATTATCGAGGAAGTTATCCGCCATCATGAGAAGGCACGCGGGAATTAGTTTGCGCGCTAGCTCGCGCTTTGATTTGCTCGGGGAAGGCTAAGCTTAACCAGCAATCCGCCAAGATCTTCGCTCTCATGCAGCTCAACGCTGCCGCCGTAAATCTCCGCGACATCGCGCACGATCGCCAAGCCTAGGCCCGTTCCCGGCTTGCCCGTATCCAGCCGCGCGCCGCGATCGAACAATTCCTCGCGCTTTTCAGGCGGAATACCCGTGCCGTCATCTTCGACCCAGATGATGCATTGCGGTGTATCGCTGCCATCGGCCATTTCTTCTGCGTCCAAGGTCGTAAAGACGCTGCCGCCGCCATATTTCGCTGCGTTTTCAATAAGGTTACCGAGGATTTCATCCAAGTCTTGGCGTTCAATCGACACCATAGCCTCGCGCCCGCCAGCCACATCGATCCGGCGATCAGGATAAAGCCGCTCAACCGCGCGGCGCACGGCCTCTGCACTTTCACGCACCGGCGTGTGCGCATGACCAACTGCGCGCCTGCCAACAGCCCGCGCCCGCGCAAGGTGATGATCGACATGGCGGCGCATGGTGCGCGCCTCGCGAATAACAGTGTCCGCCAAATCATCAGCATGGGCCGTGGCGGCATTGTTCACCACCGTCAGCGGGGTTTTCAATGCATGGGCGAGATTGCCCGCATGGGTGCGCGCTTCTTCGGCTTGGCGTTCGGAATGCGCCAGCAAGCCGTTTAATTCCTGTACCAGCGGCTGCACCTCTTCGGGCAATGGCTCCGTAATTCTGTTCGCGCCGGTGGAA
Source organism: Altererythrobacter sp. (assembly GCA_023299945.1). Lineage (GTDB taxonomy): Bacteria > Pseudomonadota > Alphaproteobacteria > Sphingomonadales > Sphingomonadaceae > Erythrobacter. The sequence continues at coordinate 10,904 of JALZVZ010000331.1, forward strand.
CGCAAATTGACAATCGCAGCCCGAACGCGCCGCAAAGGAGACAGGCCATAGCGGATTTGCAGCAAGGTCATGATGAATAGACCGAGGCCAAGGATTGCAAAGCTCCACACTAGGATGGAGCGAATGCGGGATATTTGCGCATCCGTCTCCTCGGTGGCAGCCGCAACAGCGAACGTCCAGCGCGTCTCGCTGCCAGGCAAGATCACGGTCCGCTCAACCATGCGCATTGGCTCGCCTTCAAACTGATCGGAATTGTAATAATGCGCCTCATCATCAAAATGATCGGCCTGCACCTCCAATGTTCGGTCCCAGAGACTTCGCGAAGCCCATGGCTGAATGCCTTCTCCACTAATCTGGTGGTATAGCCCGCTATTTGGCTCCAAGAAGCGCTGATCTCCTAAGACACGGTTGAACCA
>JALZVZ010000332.1 GCA_023299945.1 Altererythrobacter sp.
GTTAGCCTGATCGACAACACTTGGGCCTCGCCGCTGGGCCTCGCGCCGCTGACGCTGGGCTGTGATATATCGGTGATGAGCCTGACCAAACATGTCGGCGGGCATTCCGATTTGATGATGGGCAGCGCCAGCGCTGGCGATAAATTCTACCGCCGCCTTCGCCAAACTGCCCAACAATTGGGGCATGTCGTCTCGCCCGATGATGCGGCGCTGGCTTTGCGCGGATTGCGGACAATGGGCCTGAGGTTGGAGCGCAGCACCGCCACCGCCATCGCGGTTGCGCAGTGGCTGAAATCACGGCCTGAAATCGCGCATGTGATGTGCCCGATGCTGCAAGGGGATGCGGGATATGATATGTGGAGTCGCGACTTTACCGGCGGCTGCGGATTGTTCAGTTTCACGTTGAAAGACGGCACGAAACAACGCCGCGCGGCATTGGTCGATGCGCTGGAATTGTTCGGCATCGGCTATAGCTGGGGTGGATTTGAAAGTTTGGCTCTGGTGTTCGATGCGCAAACCACTCGCAGCGCGACTTCTTGGCCTCCGGCTGGCTTTGACGCGGCGGACGGTTTGGGCATTCGGCTGTCTATCGGCTTAGAAGACGCCGAAGACTTAATCGCAGATCTTGCCTGCGCGCTTGCCGTGATGGCGGATGCGGGATAACGCCAGTCCATGACCGCACAAACCCTCAGCAATAACACGCCCGATGGCGGCGACACGCCTCCCGCCGAAGAAACACTTACAACGCCTGGACAGGTCTGGAGCGTTGCGGAACCTGCCGAGGACGAGGAACGCGAAACCTTGGTGGCATCCGGCGATTTCGTCGATGCCGTTTCCGCCAATAGCGAGACCGCTGGCAGTTTGCTGGAAACATTAGAGAATGCAGCAGTAACCTTTGGTGGCAAAACGATTTCTGTGCTGGATGTATTGCTGGTTATCGGCGTGATTGCGCTGGTGATCGGGCTAGCGATGTTCGCGACACGCCTATGTTCTGCCATGCTCAAACGGGCAACGCGGCTGGATGGTACGCAGCAATTGCTCGCCTCGAAAATCTCGACAATTATTGTCTGGGCTGCTGCATTTTTTATCGGTGTTGATCTGCTGGGGATTGATTTGACCGCGCTGGCAGTGTTCTCCGGCGCATTTGGCCTTGCGATCGGTTTTGGCCTGCAGACCACTTTCGGCAATTTGATCGCAGGCATTTTGCTCCTGATGGACAAATCAATCAAGCCAGGCGATGTAATTTCAGTCGCCGATCAAGCGGGCAATGAAAGCTTTGGCCAAATCCGCAAGATCGGCATTCGAGCGATTTCCGTGGTGACCCGCGACCAAACCGAATATCTCATTCCCAACCAAACGCTGATGACCAGCCAGGTGGTCAACTGGTCCTATTCCTCTCGCGAGGTGCGAGTGAAAGCGCCGGTTGGTGTATCCTATGGCAGCGATTTGGATCTGGTCGAAAAGCTATTGTACCAAGCCGTTCAAGAAACGCCGCGCATCCTCAAAAACCCCAAGCCGCGCGTAAATATTATTGGGTTTGGCGACAATTCGGTGGATTTTGACCTACGCTTTTGGATACGAGACCCTGAAGAAGGCCTCGCCAATATTCGCTCAGAAGTGTACAAGAATGTATGGCAATTGTTTGTTGAAAACGACGTCGAAATCCCCTTCCCTCAGCGCGATTTGAACTTGCGAGCAAACAAGCAAATGGACCAGCTGATCGCCGCTTTAGCAAAACGCGAGAGTTAGCTGCAGCCTCTGCCGGCAAGGTTACATCGGGCCGCAAAAGGTTTGCTACCCATTCACAAATCCATTCTCGCTGGAATGTTGAGCCATATGGCCCGATATCGGATCCATGAAAAATACCGGAACCATATACCTTGTCGGCGCAGGGCCAGGCGATCCTGACCTGCTGACATTGCGAGCGGCTCGCCTGATCGAGAACGCTGAGTTGATCGTCCATGACGGGCTGGTGTCTGCCGATATTCTTGCAATGGCTAACCCCAATGCACAGCTCATATCCGTCGCCAAACAACGAGCGAGGCACACTCTGCCACAAGAAGACATCAACGCTCTGCTAATCCGCGAGGCGAAGGCTGGCCGCGATGTTGTGCGCCTGAAAGGCGGCGATCCGCTGATCTTTGGGCGCGGCGGTGAAGAGGCGGAAGATGCCCGTGCAGCCGGTGTGGCAGTTGAAATCGTCCCCGGCATTAGCGCCGCCAATGGCGCAGCGGCCGCGGCGCAAATCGCGCTGACCCACCGCGAGGCTTCCTCCATCGTCAGCTTTGTCGCGGGCCAATGCAAAGGTCTGTCGGATCAGGATTGGTCAGGATTGGCAGGTAAAGGGCGCACGCTGGTTATCTATATGGGCGTTAAAACCGCGCCCCAAATTGCCGAGAAATTGATGGCTGACGGGCTTGCGCCTGACACAGCCTTGGCTGTGATTGAAAACGGCGCGCGTGCCAACATGCGCGTGCTGCGCGGCGTCCTCGCTGGCCTTCCCGATATGGTCGAGGCCAAGCGCGTCAAAAGCCCGGCGCTGATAGTTATCGGCGATGTAACAGCGCGCAAAAATTCGGTCCTAATCCAAACTGCACTGGAAGTGGCACAATGAAAATACTCACCGGAAATGACCTTAAATCAGGCGCTGTTGTCTGGTGGGACGGGGCAGGCTGGTCGCTCCAAGTCAATGATGCAGTGGATGTTGGCGAAGATGCCGACACTATTGCTGCGAGTGAAGAGGCGGCGCGCCGCGTCAACGTACCTTATGCCATTGAAGCCACCCGCGATTCGCAAGGCGTTCGCCCTGCCCATATCAAGGACCGCGTCCGCGCCCTTGGCCCAACGGTGCGCCCTGACCTAACCCTCAAACCCACTGAGCCCGAAGCGCTCGACTGGATCGTCTAATGTATAAATATGACAATTATGACCAGCAGATGGTCGACACCCGAGTTGAAGAATTCCGCGATCAAGCCAAGCGCCGGTTAGAGGGCAAGATCACCGAGGATCAGTTCAAGCCGCTGCGCTTGATGAACGGTCTATACCTGCAATTGCACGCTTATATGCTGCGCGTTGCGATCCCCTATGGAACGCTCAACGGAGCGCAAATGCATGCGCTGGCGGATATCGCGGACAAATATGACCGCGGTTATGGCCACTTCACCACTCGCCAGAACATTCAATATAATTGGATCAAATTGGAAGAGGCTGGCGACCTGCTGGCAGACCTTGCCAAGGTCGAGATGCACGCCATCCAAACCAGCGGTAATTGCATTCGCAACATTAGCTCAGACCATTTCGCAGGCGCTGCTGCAGATGAGCTGGTCGACCCGCGTCCCTATGCTGAATTGCTGCGGCAATGGTCCAGTTTCCACCCTGAATTCATGTATTTGCCGCGCAAGTTTAAAATTGCTGTGATCGCGGCAGAAACCGACCGCGCCGCCATGCGCCTGCATGATATTGGCATTCAGATCGTCAAGAATGACGCGGGCGAAATTGGCGCCAGCTTCTACGTTGGCGGCGGCATGGGCCGCACACCGATGATCGCTCCGCAAGTGCGCGAATTTGTGCCGCTCAACCAGCTGGTGACATATTCTGAGGCCTGTTTGCGGGTATACAATCGCCATGGTCGGCGCGACAATAAATACAAAGCGCGCATCAAAATCCTTGTCCATGAAATGGGCGCGGAGGAATATACGCGGCAAGTTGAGGAAGAGTTTGCTCATATGCTCGATCAAGGCGTTGAACCGCCTCTGGCTGAGATTGAACGTCTGCGGCCATATTTCGCCGATCCTGCCTTTGTTGACGGCCCCAAAACTTGCGACCGCTCAGACCCCGATTTCGCCTTGTGGGTCGACCGCAACACCAACCGCCACAAGCATGACAGCTATGTCAGTGCCGTCATTTCGCTCAAGCCTGTTGGGGGCATCCCCGGCGATGCAACGGCAGAGCAAATGCATCTGATGGCCGAGCTTGCCAGCAAATATTCCTTTGACGAATTGCGCGTCATGCACACGCAAAACATCGTCCTGCCGCATGTCGCGATATCTGATCTGCATGCATTGTGGACAGCGCTGGAGGCGGCGGGTCTAGGCTCGCCAAACCTCGATACGATTGAGGATATTATCGCTTGCCCAGGCCTTGATTATTGCAGCCTGGCTAATGCCCGTTCGATCCCGTTGGCGCAGAAAATTTCAGAGCGCTTTGCCGCCTCTGGCAAAACCGGCGAGCTGGGCCAATTGAAGCTCAAAATTTCCGGTTGCATCAATGCTTGTGGGCATCACCATGCAGGCCATATCGGCATTCTTGGCGTCGATAAGAAGGGCACCGAAAACTACCAGCTTTCCCTCGGCGGTAGCGAGGCGGAAGACGTTGCCCTCGCCAAGATTACCGGACGCGGATTTGACGAGGCAGGCGTGATCAATGCGGTGGAAACCGTGACCGATATTTACCTCGGCGCCCGCAATGAAGGCGAGCGCTTCCTCGACACCTATCGCCGCATCGGCATGACCCCCTTTAAGGAGGCGCTTTATGACTGATTTGGGAACAAGCCCAGACGACGTGCAATTCCGTTTTCGCGATGATCAAATGGTGGATCATGCATCGGTAACCGTGGATGCTTTTGCAGCCCAGTCCAATGCTGCAGCTGTCCGCATTGAGCCGGGTGATGATGCCCGCGTCTTACTGCCGCATTTGGACCGGATTGCGCTGGTTGAGGTCAATTTTCCTGTGTTCGGTGATGGCCGCGGTTACTCCTCGGCGCGGGCACTGCGCGAGGCTGGCTATACCGGCGAATTGCGCGCGGTGGGTGATGTTGGCATCGACCAATTGCTCAATATGCGCCGCTGCGGCTTTGATGCCTTTGCACCAAACAAACCGCTGGATGAGGCAGATGCACAGACCGCCTTTGATCGCTGGCCCAATGTCTATCAGAACACCGCTGATGGCCGCGTTATGATTTCAGAACTGCGGCATGGATAGGGCGATCTATGACTGAGGCAAGCACAACACAGCGCAAGGCAGACCGGATCGACACCGGACCAATTTTTACCGAAGAACAAGCGATCCGGCTCAACCAGATGTTTCGCGGTTCCTCTACGCAGGAGATGCTCGCCTCTGTCATCGATGATGGGCTTGCGGGCCAGCTAACAACCGTATCCAGCTTTGGCGCGGAAAGCGCGGTGCTGCTGCATCTTATCGCACAAGTGAAACCCGATCTGCCGGTTCTGTTTCTGGAAACGGGCAAGCATTTTGCGCAAACGCTAGATTATAAAGCTGAACTGATAGGCAAATTGGGCCTCACCAACGTTATAGACCTGCGTCCCGAAACAGCAGATGTTGAGGCCAAAGACGAGACGGGCCTGAGATGGTCCTACGATCCAGATGGATGCTGCGAGATCAGAAAAGTCATTCCCTTGGCCAAGGCATTGGCGGGTTATGACGCCAGCCTAACGGGCCGCAAAGCATTCCAAAACACCGAACGCGCGCAATTGCCGCGCTTTGAAATTGACAGTTCCGATGCTGCGGGCCGACTTAAAATCAACCCACTCATCGATTGGAAGCCTGACGATATTCAGGCCTATTTCGAGGAACATGAATTGCCGCGCCACCCCTTGGTCGCCGATGGCTTTCCCTCGATTGGCTGTGCGCCGTGCACCAATAAGGTTGCGCCGGGCGAAGACCCGCGTTCGGGCCGCTGGCAGGGGTGGGACAAGACCGAATGCGGTATTCATAAGCCAGGCGAAGAACCGTTCTTATAAGCGCTTAAAGCCAGCCTTTTTGGATGTACCAAGCAGCTGTTTTGGCAAAGCCTTCCTCGCCGCAAACTTGCGCTTTCCACAAGGATTCCGGCGGTTTGCGGTCGGAACGTACGACCCAATTGGGATGACACATATAGCCGACCCGGTCCGCGGTCAGCTTAGCTTTATCGCCTTGGATTAGTTTGAGCGTGCTAGCGGCAGCCGACAGAATAGATGCTGGCAAATGCGGCGCGAAAACGGATGATTTGCCAACAGCTTTGCCGATTGCTTGCGCCATTTCCTTATGCGCCCATCCGCCTTCCCGGCCATCATCAGGCTCAAGAATATTCTTGGAAGATTGCCTTGTAAGAACGAGCAATAAACGCGCCAAATCATTTACATAAATAATCGAAGTTGCCCCGCCCGGAGGCAAGGGCACAACACCCCATTTCGCGGTCTTAAACAGCTCCAACATATCATCATCACGCGGGCCATAAACGGCGGGCGGGCGCACGATTGTCCAATCCAATTTACTGGCCTGAACCAGCGCCTCTGCTGCGGCTTTTGACGCACCATAGGCGGACAATTCAGGCTTGCGCGCAGACAGGCTGGAGACAAATACCAACCGCTTTACCTTCGCGGTTTTCATCGCCGTCATCACATTGGCCGTACCCGTGACATTGGCCGTTTCAAATGCGCGCACATCGGGCGTGTTAGTCAGCCCTGCGATGTGGATCACTGCATCCACGCCTTCGCATAAGGCTTCCAATGCGGGCATCTCATCCAAAGTTCCGCGCACCCATTGGGCGCCTTCACGAAAGGGTTGATCGCGCCGCGTCAGAGCCCGAACCGCAAACCCCATCTCCAGCGCTTCGTCCAGCACAGCCGAACCGACAAAGCCGGTCGCGCCCGTGATCGCCAATTTCATGACAACAAAACTCGCATCAACTTCTCACCATATGATCGCGGTGGACAACGGCTGCGCGCGGAGCATAGCCAAGCTTCGCCTCTTGCCCGCTTTCGCGAAGGCCCAAAATCGCAGTGCATTCGGCGGCGGAATATTCCACCAGGCCTTGTCCCAATCGCTCGCCCTTGGGGCCGTGCAGGCTGACCAAAGCGCCGCGTTCAAACTCGCCCTCAATCTCAGTCAGCCCCGCTGCAAGCAAGCTTGCCCCGCCTGATAAAGCCTCAGCGCAGCCAGCATCCACGGTCAGCACGCCTTCCAATGCTTGCCGCCCGCCTAGCCATGCCTTGCGCGCATTATCGCTGCGTTGCGGCACGAAGAGCGTTCCCGTCCCGCTCTCCCGCAATCGCGCAATTGGCGCTGCGTCCGTGCCGTTAATAATGCCCAAGGCAATCCCTGCGCGTTCAGCGATCCGCGCCGCCTGCAATTTGGCCTTCATCCCGCCCGAGCCCATACCGGATGAGCTGGCATCTGTGGCCATAGCGATCACTTCCGGCGTGACGCCTTCGACCAGCGGCACAAGCTGCGCGCCCTCTTCGCTAGGTAGCTTGTCATAAAGCCCATCGACATCAGACAGCAGCAACACGCCATCGGCTTGTGCGGCCTGAGCCACGCGAGCAGCCAGCCGGTCATTATCGCCAAAGCGAATTTCCTCGGTTGCCACGCTGTCGTTCTCATTCACAACCGGAACTGCGCCCGCTTCCAAAAGGCGCTCCAAAGTTGCCGCCGCATTCAAATAGCGCCGCCGATCCTCCAGATCATCCAAAGTCACCAGCATTTGCGCCGCGGTTAAATCATGCGTGCCGAGCGCCTGCGCCCATAATTGCGCCAAAGCCACTTGGCCCACGGATGCCGCCGCTTGCGCATCGGCGAGGTTTGCGCGCCCGCCTTTTGGAAGGTTCAAACGCGCAGCGCCCAGCGCAATCGCGCCAGAACTGACGATGATGACATGTTGACCGTCGCTGCGCATCGAAGCAATTTCAGCCACTAGCGATGCAATCCATTCGGCACGCGCCTCGCCGTTTTGAACCAATAGGGCGCTGCCCACCTTGATGACAACGCGCGGGGCTGAAATCAGATCATGGAGCGTGTGTATCGTCATGCGTCAAACCAGGGTCAAATGGGTGACCACTCGTGGCCTTCCTCGTGCTCGTCTTCTACCTCAACCGCATTGGTTTCTGTGGCGGTCTGATCAGGCAAATATCCCAGCACTTTGTCGAGCAAATGTTCAATGCCCATGCCGGTTGCGCCCGATATGGCGAAGACCTCATCCGCGCCGGCATCCAGCAATTCTTGGGCAAATCCAGCGACCAATTCCTCATCCGCCAGATCGACCTTATTCAGTGCGATGAGGCACGGTTTTTCGGCCAGTCCTGAACCATATGCCGCCAATTCTTCATTGACGGTTTTCATGGCGGCAGCGGGGTCTTCATTGCTGATATCGACCAGGTGAATGAGCACACGGCAGCGTTCGATATGGCCAAGGAAACGGTCGCCGATCCCTGCGCCTTCAGCAGCCCCTTCGATCAGGCCAGGAATATCCGCCAATACAAATTCGCGGCCCTTGTGGTGCACTACGCCCAATTTGGGGACGATGGTGGTGAAGGCATAATGCCCCACCTTTGCGCGCGCATTGGATACAGCGTTGATAAAGGTCGATTTGCCCGCATTGGGCAGGCCAAGCAGGCCCACGTCAGCCAGCAATTTCAGCCGCAGCCACACCCATAATTCCTGCGAGGGTTCGCCTGGTTGATGCTGGCGCGGGGCGCGGTTGGTGGAGCTTTTGTAGCTCGCATTACCGCGTCCGCCGTGGCCGCCCTCTAACATAGTGATGCGTTGGCCAATCTCGGTGAAATCGGCGATCACCTCTTCCTTATCCTCAGACAGAATTTGCGTGCCCACTGGAACCTTAACGATCAAATCGTTCGCCGCGCCGCCGGTTTGATCGCGCCCAC
>JALZVZ010000333.1 GCA_023299945.1 Altererythrobacter sp.
CCTTTATCGAAATGGCGTGAAGGTTTTGAAGCGATGTCGAGCCGCGAATTGGTTGGCAAAGTGGTGTTTGAACCCGGAAGCTAAAGCCAAAAACGAAAAAGGCGGCCCCGCAGGACCGCCTCATTCAAATCACCGGATCACAAGCGATCAAATCGAATTGATCAGCTCATCGGCCAATGCTTTATCGGCTTCTGCGCCGTGCTTGCCAGCGATCAGCTTTTGCGAAGCCATTGTTGCAGCGGTCGCTGCCGCCACGCGGACTTGTTCCACCGCATCGCGTTCAGCAGCAGCAATCTTATCCTCGGCCATTTGCTTACGCCGAGCGACCATCGCCTTGCTGTCAGCCTCTGCCTTGTCGATAATCGCATCCGCCTCGCGACCTGCATTGTCCATCATGGCTTCTGCGTCTTTTTCAGCGCCTTTGATCTTGGCCGCATATTCGGCGCGCAAAGCTTCTGCTTCGTTACGCAATTTTTTCGCTTCATCAAGCTGGCCGCGGATCTCTGCGATCTTGGCGTCCAACCCGCCGGTGATCATGCCGGGCACTTTCTTCCAGATGAAGATGAGAACCAGCACGAACATTGCCACGCCGACCCAATTGTAAGGCGCTAAGCCGAATGCTGTTGGATCGATATGCGCCGCCGGTGCGCTGCTGTCGGCCATGCCTGCAACTCCGCCGCCATCACCGCCGCCACCGCCGCCTCCGATCATGGGCGCAAATCCGCCAAACAATGCGTTTAAGAGATTAGACATGCGCCAGCGCCTCCTTAACGGCTTTGCTCGCCGCAGCCTTGGTCACTTTCGCGCCAGCAAGCCGCTGTACAATATCTTGTGTGGCCTCAGCAGCAACGCCCTCAACCTCTTTCATGGCGGAGGTGTGCGCATCGGAAATCCGAACCTCAGCCTCAGCCAATTTGGTGTCGAGCCGTTTTTGTGCCGCCGCGATTTTCTTTTCAGAGTTCGCCGCGCCTTTTGCCTTGGCCTCAGAAATCAAAGCCTGTGCAGATACACGGTTCTCATTCTCGCGTTGACGCCAAGTTTCTTCTTGTTCCTCCGCCCCGTCTTGGGCCGCCTGAGCTGCTGCCAGATCGTCTGCGATTTGCTTGTCACGCAGGGCAACCGTATCCATGACCTTCGGCACCATTCCGCGTCCAATGACGAAGAAAGTGAAGCCGAAAAAGATCAGCAGCCAGAAAATCTGACTGGCGTAGGTCTCTGCTAGCTGGGCTATCTGAGGCATGCGTGTGCGTCCGTATAAAACGAAGGATGGGTGACGTCCGGCAGGCAGCGCAATTACGCCGCCCGCTCAGATATCAAATGCGTATTTTAGGCAACGAAGATCAGGATCATCGCCACAACAAAGGCCAACAGACCGAGAAGCTCGGCAGCCGCAAAGCCAATGAACAAACGGCCCTGTTGACCGTCTGCCGCGCCAGGATTGCGCAGAGCGCTTTCGAGGAATGAACCAAATACGTTACCAACACCGATGGCGGCCATACCGGCGCCAATAGCTGCGAGACCTGCACCAATGAGCTTTGCTGCTTCTGCTTCCATGATATAACTTCCTTATGTAAATACTTAAATTGATTGAAAAACTTGAACGATTTAAACTTTAGTGAAGATGCTCTGCGTCATTGATGTACAGCGAGGTTAGCAGAGCAAAAACATAAGCCTGAATGCCAGCCACCAGAATTTCCAGCGCGCTAATGGCGATCATCAGGGCGAAACTCGGAATGCTGACCAAAGCGGCAATCCCGACGCCTGCATTGATTCCATCAATGACAAAGCTGGAAAGCACTTTCAGCAAAACGTGACCCGCCATCATCGCCACGAACAGCCGCAAAGCGAGGCTGAATGGGCGGATGAGGAAGGAGAAAAATTCGATCAACGCAATGGCTGGCACCATTGGCAGTGGCGTACCATGCGGCACAAACAGGCTGAAGAATTTGAAGCCATGCTTCCAGAAGCCCACCACCAGGACAATTGCGAAGCTGATGATTGCCAAAACACCGGTCACAGTGAAGTGGCTGGTGAAGGTAAAAGGATGCACGCCAATAACGCCCAAAGGCATCAGCCCAAGAAGGTTGGCAAACAAGATAAACATAAACAGCGAGAAAATATAGGGCACATATTTGCGCCCTTCTTTGCCGACATTCGCCTCTAGCATATCGTCGATAAAGCCGGTGAAGAACTCCACCGCCATTTGCCAGCGACCAGGCACCAACTCACGCTTCAGGCCGCCCGCTACAAACACGGTGAGCAGGACGGTGGTGATTGCCATCCACATCGCGGAATTTGTAAACGCGAGGTTGATACCGTCAAAATCGAGCAGCTTTTCCGTACCGAACAAAGGTTCGATAGTGAATTGATGCATCGGATCGACTTTGCCTTCTTCGGCTGCCACGATGTTTAGTCCTTAAAAAGCCTGACCGACTAACGCTTCACAGCTCAGTTTTCCGAAGAAGCCTCAGCCGTAGCAGCATTAGCGCTACGAATAATGTTCCTGAAGGCCACGCCTATTCCGAAAAATAGACCAACCAACAGACCCCAGGGCATCGTTCCGGCAAAATAATCAAACGTCCAGCCGATAACAATTCCGCCAAAGATCCCACCTAAAAGGTCAGCCAAGACCCGGTTGCCGCTGCGATAATTCGCATCAACACCCGAAACTGTTGGCTGGTTGCGCTCCTCTTCGCGCTCTTGAGCAGCCTTAAGCCGTTCTTCGAGCGCATCGATCCGCGCATCCTCAGCGATGGGTTCTTCTGCGGGCTTTTCATCACTCATAACCAGCCTCCTATAGAAGGGAATGCGGGGCATGGGTTCAGATACCCGCCGAGGGCGTCGTCCCCTTAGGCATGGGCTAAATGCAAGTCAACCGGCACTGGGCCGGTTGAACGTGCTTATTTCTCAGTCGTGGCTCGGCTGGGTTTATGTGCAGGCGGGATCGCGCATCGGCGCTGCACTGCTGCGGGTCTGCCAGCTGCCATCAGGCGCTTGGTATTTTTCACCGGGAACGGTGCGCGCAATTGCCTCACACCCCCCTGCTTTTGCATATTGCTCCACAGTGGCGCCTTCGGCCTGAGCACGGCGCGTATAAACGGCCTTACGCTTGATATTAATGTCGTTCACCAGACGGCGAAGAGCAGGCGTTTCCTGACCAACTACGCCAAGATAGCCATTGTTCTGCTCGCCCACTTCGCCAGAACTGCGTGCAGCGGCATAGGCAGGATCGCGTTGAGCCTGAGCAGGAGCTACAATGCCCACCGCCGCGACGGCAGCAAGTGTGCCAGCAAAAGCAAGGTTACGGAGCATTTTCATCATGTTTTCCTTCCGGCGCCCTTGGGCCCCTCTTCAAAAAATATCTGCATTCTCGTCAATGGCTTCGGATGCATCTTCTACAAGCCTAGCCGTGACTTCAATATTAATATTCAGCGTAATAACAATTGGTTCTGTCGGAGCCGTCAGGTTGATACACCCGCTCAAAACCAACAGAGCAGGCCCAAAAACAGCGCACGGCATTATCGCCGGCCAATTGCATTTCGCCTGACCTCGCATTGCGCTCGCCTCGCCCTTTTCTTTTGCAAGAGCTTTTCTGGCATTGCCCGCAGCTTCGGTCAAATCTGATACCTTCATGGCTTAGTCTCGCTTTCTTGAAGCTGAATATCCGGTTTTTTCTTATCAATCTGACGGGGCGGCGCGAGGTCTAGATCAGGCGCTTTCTCATCCAAAGGTTTGGGCAGAGGCTCGGGAGGGCTTCCGTTCAAAGCCTTAAATAGCTCAACGTCAAACTCTTCTGGGAGATAGACCGGCCGCAAAACTGCAAATAATTCCTGCAAAGGCGCATTCACATTCACATTGAGCTTAACCGGCAGCTTTGCAATCTCCCGCGTCAATATATTGCGGCTTGCCCCTGTTCCTTGTTGGACACCGTCAATTTCCAACTTTGTCGCCAATATCCCGCTGAGCGGCCCATCTATGGCAACTTTCATCCCAGTGTAGTCGATCGACTTGAGCATATTAAACGCAAAGTTGGAGACAAATCCCATATCCTCATAAGTCAGCGCGCCAACATAAGAGACATTACCGCCCGGTGGCTGCGCGGTCAGCACGCTGCCTTCAATGCGGCCGTTGCCATCCTTGTCGAAGATAATGGGAACCGCCCCATCAAACTTGCCCGTAGCGCTGAAATTTGCGAGCTCCATTTGCGCCACAAAGCTGGCCGAATCCAAGCCATCCATTTGAAAGACATAGGCGCGTTCTTCTGACTGCGAGAAATCGAGGACGACTGGCTTCATCAGCAATGTTCCGCCCATAAAGGGCCAGCGCGCCTCTTTTAGATCGATAACTTGAGCATCACGCACTTCAAAGATGACCTCGCCCGCCAGCACCTCAATACCTGGGTTAACCGAGGCAAGTGTAACAGTCTGGTTCGGCGCAGTCGTCAGGCTGATCAAATCGGTAAAGTTCACTGTGCCTTTTACGCCTTGAACCGGGCCGAAAGCGGCAAAGAAATCCAAACCTTGAAGCGAAAAACTACCAGAGCTTTCCACGCCATCCGCGTCCCAATCAAACTGTCCTGTGCCTGAAACTGGCCCGCTAACGTTTGACATAAAGCCAAGCACCAAGCAGCTCAGACCAGCAGATTGCCGCTCTGGATCGCTGCGGGGTACGTCAGCGGCATCGTAGCAATCATTGCTATTTGGCTGCGGCTGAAAACTACCGCCGAATTGCAGTTGCTCGACCAGCAATTTTGCATTGCCGGCAGCTGACCCCAGGTCATGTGAGATATCCACCGCAGCAATCTTACGGTTTGACGCAGGATGGATCATATTTGCCGCCGCTTTGATATCACTACCGTCCAATGTCAGAGCTGCGTCGCGGCCATATAGCGGTTCAAACCTATCAAGCTCTGATCCATTGCGGTCGAAAATCAAGAAACCAGCATCAGCAAGATCCAAAATTCCATCGTTAAAACGCCAACTCCCGCTGCCTTGGATTATATCCATCGGTAGAGCGTCGAGCCGCACCTCGGCTCCTGCAAATTTACCGCCGGTGCCTGCGCCCAAATCGGCTGTAATTTCAGCGATGGTAAAAAGGTTGGGCGCGTCCCCGCTGCCGATCACCAGCTCAGCATTGCGCAAAGTGCCCTGCCCGCCGCTTGCATTGGGCCAACCAAAGTCTGCCGCGCCTGTAGTCAGCGCAAATGGCGTGGAGCCAAAGCTTCCGGTCATATCAAGACCTGAAATATCACTGGTCAGAGCAAAGCCTGGTGCGCCAGGTGTGCCTTGCATAGCGAATCTGGCCTTGCCGCTCTGCGCGTTAACAGGGACACCGGCGAAACTTCCCTTCAGACGCAATCCGCTCAAATCACCTGAGAGCGCAAGCCCCCTGCTACCTGATCCAGCACTTACATCAATCAACGCACTGCGCGCTGAAACCGCAAAATTCTCTCCGCCATATTGCCCCTGGACCGCAAGTGCAGGCAGCTGAGCGCCGAACTTTAGGCCGCCGTTGCCATAGGTTAGGAGGGGAGCGCCGCCCTTTGGACACATCCGAATGTTGCGCCGGTCCAATACCAAATCGGCACTGTCCAATGTGAGCGCAGCGAAGCTAACATCGGTGCAATTTCGGCCCATTGTGAGCACGCCGCCGGTTGAATAATCGCCTTGCACTGGCAAGTTCAGATCGCGCATCATCCCGCCAGGAATGGCGCCAGAGGCAATCATCCGCCCGTCGAATTGAATCGCGCCGCCGCGCGTTTGTTGCACCTGCATTTGCGGCAGAGCAATCGCGGCTTCGCCTTCGCGGAACTCATCCATTTGCGCGCGCAGAGCCAGCGCACCGCTGCCATTTTGCTCCATCCGCCCGCGCATTTGCGGCAGATCTTGTCCCGAAGTCACAAAATTGCCCGATAGCTGCGCGCCCACGCTTGCGCCGCTGCGATATTGCACTTGGCTTACCGCCAGCGCCGCCTCTCCCGCACTATTCGTAAGCCGTGCCTCTGGAATAATCGCCGTGACAACAGAACCTGTTTGCTTTGCCGTGACAGATGCCACCAAACGATTCGCTTTGCCAAGCTTCGCCAATCCGCGGCGCAATTTGGCAATCAAAGGCGCGCCCAAAGTACCCTCTGACGCTGACTGATAGCCCGCCAACGCAGCAATCGCGCCCTCACCTGCCCGCAAATTATTGCCCGCAATATCTGCATCCAATTCTGTCCGCACGAATGCTCCGCGCACCCGCACTGCGCCATCGACAGAAAAATTCGCAATGCTTAGCTGCGGCGCACTGAGGGCATCGCTGGCCAGTGCAAACTTCACATTGGTTAGGCCCTCACCGTCTTCCGCAGCCCCGTCCCATCCTGCGGTAAAATCGCCAGAGGTTTTGCGAGAGCGATTGCCCGCATAATTCGCATCCGCCAGCGTCAGGCTGCCTTTGGCATCGGCGCTCGTGAAATCGCTCGGCATGACGATATCAATGTCCGCATTCAAATCACTGAGCGCCAATGACTGCGCTGCGCATTTCAACGCGTCCAAACGCACTGGCCCGGAAAAGCTGGGCGAGCCACCTGAAATCGCAATATCGCCGTAGACCGTAGCATCCCTGACCGAACATCCTTCAAGCGCAATGTCGGGCGCATTCACCGCAATCACTCCGGCAAAACCGTCGCTAATCTGACCCTTTCCTTCGAGTTTCAGACCAATATCGCCAAAATCGCTTTCCATCAGCGCACGGCCATCAACCACCGCAATGTCATAATCAGGTAGCGCAAACGGCTCTTCGCTTTCAGTAAAGAGCAGCGGATCAAGCTTGCCAAAGCTCAAATTGCCATCACGATACGATCCATAAAGCCGCGGGCTAACCACGGCGATTTGACCAATTGTCGGAACCAGATCAGAAAAGGCAATCGCAACCGATACTTCCTCAATCGTCAGATCGGGGCGCTCAGGATCACCGATTACTACATTGCGCAAAACCTGCCGATCGGGGCCAATTTCGGCAATGTCATATTGCGCCTCTAGATCGAGCGCCTCAAGCTGTTGAACGATGTAATCATCAGCGATTTCCTTGCGGTTAACCCACGCAAGACCCAATGCAATCGCTATCAGAATGCAAAGGATAATCGAAAGCTGCCAACGCTTCTTGCGCGTCCAAGGGCGCTTTCCAGCAATAGGGGCACCATCATCCACCTCGCCCTCATCGCTATCAAAAGCGGAGGCGTCATCGGAAATATCATCCAAAGGCATATCATCAGGATTATCGGCGCTCGCCATCGTGACTCCACTCTTGCGCCCAAGCTTTCGTAAAGGCAATGCAACCCCATAGGCTTTTGCAGCCTTTCGCATACAGACAAAGGCAGTTTGCCTCGGGGCATTACTATTTTTAAAAAAAACACGCCTGCTACGCCCGCCAATGCGCATTATGGATTTGGCCACAGATCGCGATTGCGCGACCGCTTGCTGTCCGGCGGACCGGAGGCGCTGGCCGATTATGAAGTTTTGGAATTTTTGTTGTTCGCCGCCATTAAGAAGGGCGATACGAAACCCATTGCCAAGGCATTGCTGGCTCGGTTTGGTTCTTTGTCAGATGTCCTCAATGCAGATGCAAAGGCTTTGCAGCAAACAGATGGCGTCGGCGAGCACAGCGCAGCGGCGCTCAAAAGTGTAGCGATTGCAGCTCGGCGCATGGCCCGTTCAGAGGTAGCCGACCAACCCATTCTGGCCAGTTGGCAAGCGCTGATCGATTACCTTGTCATTGATATGGCCCACCTAAAGGTTGAGCGCGTGCGCGTGCTTTACCTCGACACGCGCAACCGACTGATTGACGACCATCATGTCGGCGATGGGTCAATTGACGAGGCATCCATACACCCGCGTGAAGTAATCAAACGGGCGATGGATGTGGGCGCAGCGGCGCTGATCCTTGTCCACAATCATCCCAGCGGGAATGCCGAGCCTAGCAAAGCCGACATCCAGATTACCAAAAAGATTGCCGAGGCTGGCCGCTTAATGGGCGTAACCGTTCACGATCATGTGATCGTCGGGCGGGAGGGGCATGTATCGATGCGCGCGCAGGGTTTGATTTAGGCGCGATTGACTTGCGAGCCAATGATGCGTGTCAGAAGTTTAAGCCCCACGCTTTATAACTGGCCTCCAGCGAAGGCTCAATTGCCAGCGCCAATTTCACATCTTCGCGGCCTTTTTTATCGCCCTGTGCCAGCCGCACGATACCGCGCAAAAGGCGTGATTCGCTAAGGCCTGGCTCCAATAGCAATGCCGCATCCAGATCCGCCTTCGCCTTTTCCAAATTGCCCATCCGGTAATTGGCCAAAGCACGGCTATCGAGGACATTTGGCGAATAAGTCGATTGCTCCACCGCCTGCGTGCAAGTGGAAAGCTCTTCTGCGCCAACCAAATTCCAAACCCCAGCATGCCAGCAAATCGCATTTAGCAGGCGTCCGTCACCAGGCCGAAGATCGCGGCGATCCTTTAGCAATTTCAGACCATCGGCGGCTTTGCCCGACCAGCCCATAGCAGCAGAAATGATGATATCCTCCACCATTTCATTTTGGCCAAGCCCGCGGTAATCCATTGCCAGAACCAGCCCATCATCTGCGCGGCCCAGCAGCGCCAACAATTCGATCTGGTCGCTGTAAGTCCGGCCGGTAGGATCGAGCGATTCAATCTCTTCATAATCCGCCAAAGCGCCTGAAAAATCGCCCAATTCGCGGAGCAAGCCCGCACGGGTCCAAAGAAGATTAGAGCTGCGTTTCAGATCAATCGCGGCATTGGTGTCTTCTAGGGAGCCCGCAAAATCATAAATATCGCGCCTAAATTTACTGCGATAGTTCAACGCAGAAACGCGCTCATCCACGTCATCTGCATCCGCTAGCACCTTGTCAAATGCCGCCTTTACCGGCGCCAAGGCTTTTGCATCCTTGTCCATATAATCCCAGTTGCGGCGGAACTCGCGCCCGCTTTGAATTTTGGGAAGGGCCCGTTTCAGGCGCGTGATCGTGCGCTTGGCTCCTGCGATTTCATCGGCAGGCAATTCGCGCTGCAGGCTGCGCGTGGATTGCGTCAGCGTGAAGCGGTCATTTTCAAGCGCCCCTTTGGACTTCACCTCGACCCCGCCGATGATTTCATCAACGTTGAGCCTGCCCTTCACGACAAAATCGCTATCCTCCTGAGGAAGCAGCACTTCCAAATCGCTGGTAAAGTAATTCGGGCCATTCAGGCGCAAAGGCACATCGCGCCATTCAGGGCGCACGCGGTTTGCGCTGTATGACACACTGCGCACAGGCTGCGATGGCGCAGTCATTTCATAAATCACACGGTCGCGCTTAAACGCATTGCCCATCACCCCTTTGGCAACGACCGTGCCAAGGCCTTGCTCAACGTCATAGGTGACGGTGTAATCGGTCACTCTGGCCGCACCGATCAGGCTGGAGACCGCACTATCGACAGCGCTTTCCTGCTGATCGAGATCAGTTTGTTCGGCAACCGCGCGCCAAGGCGATCCCATCGATCCGCGATATTCCGCCTTCAAATCAAACAAAGCAGGCACTTTGATACCGGCGCGATTATCAATGGTGAGCTTTACGGCGCGGTCGGGTGAAACCAAGGGCCGCTCCACCATTTCCACAAGGCCAGCGCCCTGCGCACGAACGGGCAAAGCATAGAAGAAGCGCGGCACTTCATACATTGTGTCTTTGCGCACGCCTGTGCCTGTTCCATCCAACCAGAACGTTTCGCCATCCACTTCGGCGCGCACGATCATATGGTCAAAGTTGCCGGGCATGGGCGCGGTTTCAGGCAGAATGTCACCCCCGCGTGACCGCACCAGAACAACCTCTGCCTCAATGTCCAATTCGCGCAAAATTGCCAGCAGAAGCACGGATTTTGCTTTGCAATCACCAAACCGCTTTTCCCACGTTTCCTCGGGCATTTGCGGCAGATAGTTTCCGCCATTAAGACCGTTGAGAAGGTAGCTTACTTGCTCCTGCACAGTCTCCAGACTGAGCGCCAGCCGGTCAATCGGCTTGCTGCTGGCAGCCTTGATGCGGGCCACTTCGCCAGCCAGTGCGCTGCCCGGCGTGACCGTATCTGTCACATCAAAATGCGGCGCCATCGAACGCGAGACAGATTGCCAATCGGCATAGGTTGTCGCTTGCATCGCCGGACTGGCCAAATAGCGTGCAGGTGCATTGCCGGGCTTATCATCTTGCTGGGGCAAAGGCATTTGCACCCGCCATTCCATATGATCACCCTTGGCGACCGGCGGATTGAGCTTCGCTCCGCCCAAAGTCGCGGTAGAAATCGGCATATCCTTGGGCCATGAAATGCTCAGATAACCATCACCCAAAGGAAAGGGGTCGGTAAAAATACCCGCTTGCCATTGCACATCGTCGCCCATCGCTTGATCGCTCAAAGTGACAGAATAGGTCAGCCGCAAAAGGTCGCCCAATTGCGCGCCGGCCACCGGCATAGTCGCGGTTAATTGTCCATCAAGCAGACGCGATTCCAAACCCCGCTCGCGCCGCAACACTTCGAACTTTTTATCACCCTCAAGCAAGTTCACCGCTTTGCCATCGCGCAGCAGAACCGCTTCGTGAATAATCAAATCGCCTTTGTCGGGCAGCCACGAGGCTTGCATCGTACCAAACTGATTGAGCGCCTGTGGCGAATCGAGCGCGACGACGAATTCAGAATAAGTTGTAAGCTGGCCTCTTGCGATGCGCGCTTGCTGGCCCAGCAATACGATTGGCGAAGTTCCGCCGCGATTCTCAGCATTAACTTCTGACGGCTGAGCCCATTCTGGTGCTTGCTTATAAAGAGGCTCCTCGCCCGCTATGGCCGGTGCCGCCGCAACCAGAACAATTGCCGCGATGGAGGTGTTAGCGCGCGAAAATGTCATTCAATATGCCTCTTATTCGGTTGACACAGACGCTATCATTCGCACCCATCGTGTCAAA
Organism: Altererythrobacter sp.; assembly: GCA_023299945.1. Lineage (GTDB taxonomy): Bacteria > Pseudomonadota > Alphaproteobacteria > Sphingomonadales > Sphingomonadaceae > Erythrobacter. Next base: position 10,976 of record JALZVZ010000333.1, read on the forward strand.
CATTCATAGCGACCATCAACCGATTTGGACCAAGTGCAAGCGAATTCCTGCGCTTTATTACCCAGCGTGTTGCCCCGCCTCTCTTGAATTGCTTCGCCCATCAGCCTAGCCGCGCAGAAACATTCAAACCTGCACGGAGTTTTTCATGGTCCCCCGTTATGCCCGCCCCGCTATGAGCGCGCTTTGGGAGCCAGAGGCGAAATATCGCATCTGGTTCGAAATTGAAGCGCATGCGACGCAAAAGCTCGCTGATCTGGGCGTTGTCCCTGAAAGCGGACCTAAGGCGCTCTGGGATTGGTGGGCAACCGATCCCAAGATCGACGTTGAAGCGATTGATGCCAAAGAAGCCGTGCTAAAACATGACGTGATCGCATTCCTTGATTGGGTGGCAGAACAAGTCGGGCCAGAGGCGCGGTTTATGCATCAAGGCATGACCAGCTCTGATGTCCTCGACACGACGTTGTCGGTGCAATTGGCGCGCGCGTCCGACATTTTGCTCGACGATTTGGACGCTTTGCTCGCGGCGATTAAAAAGCGCGCTGAGGAACACAAGTTCACACCCACGATTGGGCGTAGCCACGGTATCCATGCAGAACCCGTGACCTTTGGTCTAAAGCTGGCGCAGGCCTATGCCGAATTTGACCGCTGCAAAAAACGCCTGATCGCAGCGCGCGAGGAAATCGCCACTTGCGCTATATCTGGCGCGGTTGGAACCTTCGCTAATATTGACCCCGCTGTCGAAGATTACGTCGCGGATAAGTTGGGCCTGGTGTCTGAGCCTGTCTCCACCCAAGTCATCCCGCGTGACCGCCACGCCATGTTCTTTTCCGTGCTTGCGGTCATCGCCGGGTCGATCGAGCGCCTCGCCGTTGAAGTGCGCCATTTGCAGCGCACCGAGGTTTTGGAAGCAGAGGAGTATTTCGCGCCGGGGCAAAAGGGTTCCAGCGCCATGCCGCATAAACGCAACCCAATCCTGACCGAAAACCTGACAGGGCAAGCCCGCATGATCCGGAGCTATGCCATGCCAGCGCTTGAAAATGTGGCCCTGTGGCATGAGCGCGATATTTCGCATTCCTCGGTTGAGCGGTTCATCGGGCCGGATGCGACCATCACATTGGACTTTGCTCTTGCCCGCCTAACCGGAGTAATCGACAAGCTGCTGATCTATCCAGAGCGCATGCAGACCAACATGGACCGCATGGGCGGGCTGATCCATTCGCAGCGCGTTCTGCTGGCCCTCACCCAAGCGGGCATCACCCGCGACAATGCCTACAGGCTGGTCCAGCGTAATGCGATGAAAGTGTGGGAAGCGGATGGCAAGAAATCGCTGCTCGACTTGCTGAAAGCTGACGAGGAAGTCACCGCCGCATTGTCCGAAAAGGAGCTCGAGGAGAAATTCGACCTCGAATTTCATTTCAAACATGTCGACACGATCTTTTCCCGCGTGTTCGGGTAACGTGTTCAGATAACGTCTTTGGACAGGCTGGACTCGCTGCGCAAAAGGTCTAGATTTGACCGCAATTGATCGCTGAGAGGGAAAACGCATGCAAATCGTTCGCACAATCGTATGGGTGCTTGTGTTGGTGGTGGTCGCCCTTTTCACCTTCGCCAATTGGGACGAGCGCGCGACCGTTCACATTTGGAGTGATCTGGTTTGGGATACGCGCTTGCCAGCGGTGGCCATCGTGTCCTTCGTGCTTGGGCTGATACCAATGTGGCTGCTGCATCGCGGCACCAAATGGCGGCTGGGCCGGCGCATCCAAACCTTGGAAAATGCGGCGCGGTCTGCGGCATTGTCGCGGCATAACCCATCCACAGCGGCGAGCGTTTCAGAACCGGCAAGCAAGGACGATACGCTAGCGCCAACGGGCAATAAAGCGTCATGAGCAATCCAGTCTATCTAGCGCTGGACGTGCCTTCCTTGGCATCCGGCACTGCGCTGCTGGAAAAGGTCAAATCGCACATAGGCGGCGTGAAATTGGGCCTCGAGTTTTTCTGCGCTCACGGCGCCCACGGAGTGCGGGAAATCGCCCATATGGGCCTGCCCGTTTTCCTTGATCTGAAATTGCACGACATCCCCAATACGGTTGCCGGCGCAATGCAGGCGATCCACCTGCTTGAACCCAAAATCGTAACCGTGCACGCCAGCGGTGGACGCGCAATGATGGAAGATGCCAAAGCGGCGGCAGCTGATGGCTGCAAGGTTGTTGCTGTCACTATGCTCACCAGCCTGGATGAGCGCGATATGGCCGCCGCCGGCGTTGGCGGCACGGCCGAGGATCAAGTCTTGCGCCTGGCCGAACTTGCGGAAAAATCCGGATTGGATGGAATTGTGTGCTCTGGTCAAGAAGTCGGCAAGGTGCACAAACAATGGAAGAACGGCTTCTTCGTTGTACCCGGCCTACGTCCTGCGGGCAGCACAGTTGGCGATCAAAAGCGCGTCGTCACCCCGCGAAAGGCGCGCGATGATGGCGCAAGCGTGCTGGTGATTGGCCGCCCGATTTCAAAAGCGCCCGATCCAGCCGCCGCAGCGCGTGCGATTGAAGCCACGCTTTAAAGCAGGTTATTCGGCCGGTTTGGTTTCCTCAGCGGGCTCATCCGCCTTGGTGTCAGCCAGCCCATCATGCTGCGAAAAATCATAACCTTCCAAAAGGCCGCTTTCCACGTGATAGGCCTTTAATCCCATCTTGCCTTCGCGCTCGACAAATTCGAACTTTTCAACGCCCGTGCCGTTGGCGAATTGCGTGTTCATTGCGACCTTAACCGTGGTTACGCCATTGTTAGAATTGACGTTGAAACTGGCGCGTTCAGACTTTTTGACATCGCCCAAAATCTGCTGAAAATCTGTCATCAATGCGGCATATTGCGCCTTGGAGACATTGCCGCGAAATTCCTCATCAGCCTCGATCCAAATGGGATCAATCCGTCCGCCATTCCAATGCGCCTGATAACGGTCCACCAGAGTGTCAGTCTCATCCAAAACCTCAACCGGATTGCAAGCGGCCAAAACAAACGCCGCCATTCCAACAAAAAACGCTCCAAATTTCATCACATATCCTCAAAATGAATTGCCGCGAAGATAGCCAAAACATAGGCTGCGACAAGTATTTCCTGCTTTTCCTTGGCAGCCGCCTTGGCTAGAGCAGCGCCATGCAATCCAAACCAATGATCAAGATTTGCGGTCTATCGACGCCGGAAACCGTGGATGCCGCAATTGAAGCGGGCGCGACGCATATCGGCCTCGTCCATGTTGAGCCCAGCCCGCGCCATGTTGGCCTTGATCAAGCGAAGGAATTGCGCGGCCATATCAAAGCCCGCGCCAAGGTCGTGCTTTTGCTCAGCAATGCCGATGCGCAAACCACTGGCATGGCGCTTGATGCGATTAGGCCTGATATCGTGCAGTTTCATGGACGCGAGACACCAGAATGGACTGGCCTGATCCGCGAGAAAGTCGGCGTTGAAGTTTGGAAAGCGCTGGGCCTGCGCAATGCAGGAACGCTGGAACGCTCCGCGCAATATGTAGGCAAAGTGGACCGGTTTTTGTTCGATGCCCCTGCCCCGAAGAAGGACGACGCTCTGCCCGGCGGCAATGGCGAAACCTTCCGCTGGGACTTGCTTCACGGTCACACACATCAAGTGCCTTGGGCGCTGGCGGGCGGCCTCACCCCTGACAATGTCGCAGAGGCCATCCGCTCAACCGGCGCTGAAATGGTGGACACGTCTTCTGGCGTTGAAAGCGCACCGGGCGTGAAGGATGTGGACTTGATCCGGGCCTTCTGCAAAGCCGCTCTTGAAGCGTGAGGACATTATGAACGATCAGCCAAATTCCTTTAAGAACCAGCCGGACGACCGCGGGCATTTCGGCGATTTCGGCGGGCGATATGTCGCCGAAACGCTCATGCCGCTGATCCTTGATCTGGAGCGTGAATATCGCGCCGCGCAATCCGACCCTGCGTTCGCCGCGCAGTTTGATGATTTGATGAAGCATTATGTTGGGCGCCCCTCCCCGCTCTATTATGCCGAACGTCTGACCGAGGAATTGCGCAAGGACGCAGGCGAGGGAATGGGCGCACAGGTTTGGTTCAAACGCGATGAGCTCAACCATACCGGCGCACATAAGATCAACAATTG
>JALZVZ010000334.1 GCA_023299945.1 Altererythrobacter sp.
ACGATCCGGTCAGGCGCGCTATCGGTTAGCCGCGACAAAACATCGCGGGTCCGCGCGCTGGCCAGATATTCCGCATCAGATGTCGTACGGTTGCCAGCAGGCAGAACAAACAGCCCGTCAATATCGGTACGCAGAACAAGGTTTTCTGGCTTGACCGATTTATCCGAAAGCGCATCCATAAAGCCGCGCTCTGCTTCCAATCCCAAAGTTTCGAGAATAGAAGGCGATGGAAAATCGGCATCGACCAACAAGACTTCAATATCGCGTTCTGCGGCCAGAGCCAGCGCGAGATTGACCGCGCAATAGGTTTTGCCTTCGCCTGAATGCGGCGAGCATACGAGAATACGGCGGCCAATAGCTGTGCCAGCCTCGCGTGCATCGCTCAGCAACTGGCGTTTTACGATCCGAAACTCCTCGAGCAATTCCGTCACCGGCCCATCAGGCACGATCATGCCTTGCTCGGCCAGAAAATCGCGGTCGATGGGATGGATCTTGCTGCCAAAGGCAACGTCTTTTTTAACCGGAAGTTTTGCTGCTTCGGGTTCAGCAGTTGCCACCGGACCCGCTGCTGGAGCAGGCGTCGCTACTGGCACAGGTTCAGTCATAGCCGCAGCAGGAGCCGCGTGCGGAGCAAGCTTTCCCCGTGCTTGCTGAGCCGATGTCTGCTGTTTAGCAGCCTTCTGATCCTGCAGCGATTTGCGAACCGGACGCGGCGCATCGCGCAACGCCTTTGGCGGAGCCACTGGTGCAAACCCGTCCAATCCAAACGCACCATCGGCACGCTCAAACAGCGATTCGCCAGCCTTTGCCGGACGAGCCGCATCGCGGATGGAGATTTTCTTCTGTTCAGTCATCTCACTCTTCCTCAGGCCACTGCGCCGACTTGGACAAATTCAATCACCAGCAGGATCACAAAGACCCCAACCAGCGCAGCGGTTGCCCCTGCCCATTGTTTCAATCGTTTGGCTTGGAGCGCGCGACCCGCTTCTTTCATTGTCATGGAAATCACACCGATAACCGGCAGATCCATTGACCGTTCGAGTTTAGCCGTTGTGCTAAAGGTTGAGCGCATTTGGCTCATCGCAAAGGCAGCACCCGCACCGGCGCCCAAGCCGATGAACAATACGCCAAAGAGCAATAGCGGACGGTTCGGTGCAGCCGGTTTACGCGGCACAACCGGTGGGTCGATCACGTCAAATTTGAATGCGCTCTGATTTGTTTCCACATCTCCGATGAGGCGAATTTCCTCACGATTGTTGAGCAAATCATCATAGTTCTTCTTCAGCACTTCATAGTCTCGGCTGATGCGATTTGCCTGAGCGGCCACTTCTGGCTCGGTCGCTTGGCTTGCCATCAGACCGGCGACTTCAGACTGCAAAGCCGCACGACTGGCATTCATAGCCTGCACGTTGGCCTGACGGTCAGCCTTAATCGCAATCAGCGACGAATAGGCTGGGTTTGGCTGAGTGTTGGTCGTGGCAGTCGGCGCTTTTTCACCCGCCGCTTGACGCTTCAGGATTGCAACTTGGCGGCGGCTAGAGACAACATCGGGATGATTGTCCGTCAGGCCGCGGCCGCGAAGCTGTGCCAATTGTGCTTGCGCCCGTGACAATGCCGCACGTGCGCCGCTTTCTTGTGCAGCGGGGGTAAAGCCGGAGGAAATCGTAGGAGGCGTGCTGGCCAATTGGCCTTCAACCGCTGCCAGCGCGCTTTGTGCGCCGGCCAGGTCACCATCAATGCCGCGCAACTCGGTACGAGCTTGCTGAATTTTGGTGGCCAATGTTGTGCTGCCGCCAATCAGTTCTGGATATTGCGACTCAAATGCCAAACGCTTTTGTTCAGCCGTTTCCAGTTCTAACTTCCGTTCTGCCAATTGCTCATCGAGAAAAATAATTGAATCGGCGATTTTACGATCATTGCCTGTGATATTTTCCTCGCGGAAAATATCGATTAGCTTTTGCACGACATCGCGCGACAAAGCCGCATTCTCTGCGTCACTATAATCGCCCTCACCAACCGATGCGGTCAATTCAAAGAGGTTGTCCTCCTCAGAACTAACCTCAACATCCTTGCTCAACTTTTCGATCGCTGCTTCCATTTGAGAGCGGTCTTGGATTTCTTCGCCAAGCTTGGTTGACTGGATCACTTTCTCTAAATTGACTGAGCTAGCCAAAGTTTGGCGAACCTTCATGATCTCTTGCTTGCCATTGCCTACACCACCAACAGTGGTTTCGGTCAAAATGTCGTCAACTTCGACATAGATGCGACTTTTAGATTCATAAGTATTGGGGATCATGGCAACCACCAGCCACCCCAAAATGCAGACCACCCAGGCCACAGCCAGCGCCAACCAACGGCGATGCCAAACTGAATAGAGCGCTGTGCGCAATTCTTCGAATACTTCGTTCATGAAACGAGCCGATCCTTAAAAAGTGCTTTCAGGGATGATAATGGTGTCGCCCGGCATCAGCAGAACATTGGCCGAGCTGTCGCCCTTGCGAAGCAGATCAGTCAGACGCAGGCGATATTCCTGTGACTTGCCCGTTTGCCGGTCTTGACGAATTAACTTGGAGCGGTTGCCTGCAGCGAACTCACCGAGGCCGCCTGCAGCAATCATCGCATCAAGCACGGTCATTTTTCCACGAAAGGGAATGGCGATCGGCTGGCCATTTGAGCCCACGATCTTAACCTGAGTTTCAAAAGTACCTTGCGCCTCATTCACAATGACAGAGACAATCGGGTTTTCGATATATTGCGAGAGTTGGAGGCGTATATCCTCCTCCAACATTGTCGGTGTCTTGCCGGCAGCTGGCATATCGCGAACCAATGGAATGGTCAGACGTCCATCAGGGCGAACGCGGATTTTGTCAGCTGACAATTCTGGGTTGCGCCAAACATTAACGCTCAGCTCGTCATTGGCTCCGATTACATAATCTTCGCTTTGTGAGCCTTGTATAGAAGTCGAGCTTGCAGAAGGCAGTTCGCGGTCTGTAACAGATGCACAACCACCCAGCAGCGTTAGCGCAGCAACGCCCGCAGTGCTTAGGTGTGCTGCACGGGTAGAGGGTAACGAAAACTTGGCCATCACTTATTATCCTTGCCTTGGCAGGTGAGGATGGGTGATTGCAGCAGGAGCGACCCACTGCCCCACACTCACGGGAACAGGCCTCTCCCCTCGCTAAAAAGGGTGAACAAAGTGTTAGGATTACTGTAATTCTAGTGGCTTATCCCACTATGGGACAGCGCGTTGACGTTTTGTTTACGCCAAAATTTCACCCGCTGGACCTTGCCCTAGGAAGCTGGCTGGAGAAGCGCTGGCCCCGTATGCACCGGCGCAGAACACAGCGATAATATCGCCGACATCGGCATGAGGTAACAGTGCCTTATCAGCTAAGCGGTCAAGCGGCGTGCATAGGCAGCCCACGACATTTACCTCTTCCAAGACAGCGCCTTGATTGGCCTGAACTCCAAAGCGATTCGCCACTGCCACCGGATAATTCCGCCGCACAACTGTCCCGAAATTGCCGGATGCCGCCAACTGGTGATGCAGGCCACCATCCGTAATTAGGTAAACGGCATCATGGCTAATCTTACGGTCGATCACCTTTGTGAGGTAAACCCCTGATTGACCAACGAGAAACCGGCCAAGCTCGATGCAAAGATCGGTTTCGTTAAGGCTATCGGGAAGGGATGCGAAACGCTGTTCTAACGACGCGCCAATGCGTTCCAAATCAATCGGTTCATCGCCGCTGAAATAGGGGATACCGAAACCGCCGCCCATATTGAGCTTGGGACAGTTAACGCCAATTTCACCAGACAGTTTATCCGCCAAGTTCAGGACATTGCCTTGGGTCTCTATCAAGGCCTCTGTGTCGAGCGATTGACTGCCGGTGAAGATATGCAAACCGCGATATTCCGCGCCTGCGGCGATAATTTCCCTCGCCAAGGCCGGTACGCGGTTTGTGTCGAGGCCAAAGGGCTTTGCCCCCCCGCCCATTTTCATGCCGGAGCCGCGCAATTCAAATTCGGGATTCACGCGGATCGCCATTTTGGGCGTCACGCCGATACGCTCTGCAATCGCAAACGTCCGCCTTGCCTCGCCTTCGCTTTCGCAATTGAGCGTGACACTGGCGCGCACCGCCGCCTCCAGCTCATCATCGCGTTTGCCGGGGCCAGCGAAACTGACGCGTGCTGGATCAAGCCCAGCCGCCTGCGCCATCGCCAGCTCTCCAGCAGAGGCAATGTCAAACCCGTCGACCAGCGGCGCCATATGATTGATCACAGGGGCGAAAGGATTTGCCTTCACTGCATAATTGATACCCAGCCGTTTCGGCATGGCGGTGCGCAATGCAGCAATGCGGGCATCCAATTGAGCCTTAGAATAGACGAACAATGGCGTGCGCCCTGCCTCTGCTACCAAGGCACTCGCCGTCTTGCCGCCAATCGCCAGCTCGCCATCAATCGTCTCAAAACCTGAAGGGATAGGGCCCAGAGGCTTATCTTTGCGTCTGATTTTCTTCCCCGCGGTCATGCCGTAATCTCCTGATAAAGAGCCGTGCGGTCAATTTTGCCATTGGGATTGAGCGGCATCGCGGCCCTCCAGTGATATTGCTTTGGATGCATAAAGTTTGGCAGCTCCTTGGCCAGAGCTTTTGCCAAAGCCTTGCTGTCTTGCGTCTGCCCCTGTTCAGTGCGCACCACCAAATGCACTGCATGGCCAAGGCGTTCGTCGGGAATGCCGAGCGCTATCGCCTCTGCCACCAATCCGCTAGCCACCGCAGCTTCTTCCACCTCTGCTGGGCTAATTCGATTGCCAGCCGATTTAATCATCGCATCGCGGCGACCCACGAAATAGAGCAAGCCGTTGTCTGCGCGTTTGACGCGGTCACCGGAATAGACCGCCATGCCGCCATATTCCGATATGCTGGGCGAAGGTTTAAACCGCTGCGCTGTGCGCTCAGGGTCTTGCCAATAGCCATGCGCCACTAGCGGCCCGCAATGCACCAACTCCCCCTCTTCATCGGGCGCGGCGCGTTCGCCTGCATCATTGATCACCAATATCTCGGCAAAGGGTATCGCTGTGCCCATTGATGTTGGGTGCGCATCAACCAAATTGGGATCAAGAAAGGTGGAGCGAAACGCCTCTGTCAGGCCGTACATTGGAAACAATCGCGCAGCAGGAAAACTAGAGCGCAAATCGCGCACCAGATCAGTCGTCAACGCGCCGCCGCTATTTGTGAGGCGCCGCATCGAAGCTGCAGCATCCTCGCCCCACTCCAGTTCGGTCAATTGCACCCATAAAGGCGGAACTGCGGCAAGCGTTGTAATCTGATGGGCAGCGCAAGCCTTCTCGACATCGCGCGGGAACAAATAATCGAGCGGAACCAGGCAGCCGCCCGCATACCATGTGGAGAGCAACTGGTTCTGGCCATAATCGAACGACAGCGGCAGCACCGCCAATGTCCGGTCATCGCGCT
>JALZVZ010000335.1 GCA_023299945.1 Altererythrobacter sp.
CCACCACGAGCAACTAGGCCCCTTTGGGCTAATCCTCGGGAGGGTGGTCAGGCAACTGGCTGCCCTCTCGCCGTCTGGATTGCTAAAGCGCGCCCGCGCTTGTTCTGGTCATCTATAGGGTGTAACCATTCAGCAAGGTCGCCTCAATTCTAGACATGCGCAAGGCTAAATATAGCCGCGCTGTGGAGGCATGATTTGACACAGACAATCGTCGACACATTATCAACCCAGCCCCAGCGCGTCGTCATCCTTGGCGGCGGTCCAGCAGGTGTTGCGGCAGCCTATTGGTTGAGCGCGCCTGAACAACAAGGGCGCTATAAGGTTTCTTTGTACACACAGGGATGGCGACTAGGCGGGAAATGCGCCAGCGGACGCAATGCGGAACTTGCCGATAGGATAGAAGAGCATGGGCTGCATGTGCTCATGGGCTGTTATCACAACGCCTTTGCTACGCTTAGGTCATGCTACACAGAATGGCGCGAAAGCAGGCCCGATCCTGATAACCCTTTGCAATCATGGACAGATGGGTTCCTGCCCCAGCATCAAATATCATTCATGGATAATGATCCAAGATATGGCTGGCAGCCTTGGAATTTTCAGTTTCCGAAAATGCCAGGAGAGCCAGGTGATGGGCCGCTGGTCGAGGGCACGGATCATGCACCGCTGCCCGATGATGAGAAAATGATTCTACAAATGGCTGATCGGACGGAGCGTGCGCTGACTGATGAAGTACCGTTTCGCAATGTGGTGAAGCTGGCCTTTTCTGCCTTGCGCAGCACTTTCATGAAATCAAAATTTCATCCCGATATGGCCTTGGCTGCGCTTGATAATGCAGCGCGCGATGTACGGGCTTACATTGGGCCAACTGGGAACGAGGAACAAGGTGGTATCCACTTCGGTGGTCCCGGCGAAACCTGGCGCAGGCTGGCGATCATCGCTGACCTTTCTTTGACGATCTCGATCGGCTTTGTGTGTGATATTCTGGGCCGCGGGGAGGAGGGGTATGACGCACTCAATGCAATGGATATGCGTGCATGGCTTTCCAAACATGGCGCGCATAAAGCGACAACCCAATCGGCTCTGGTAAATGCAATTTATGATCTCGCCTTTGCCGCTGTAAACGGGGCGGATGATAGCGAAGGCTCGCTTGCCGCTGGAGTTTCTTTCCGGGCGCAAATGGAAATGGCCGTCGGCTACCGGAATGCACCGTTGTTTCGAATGGCAGCTGGCACAGCGGATACAGTTTTCACGCCTTTGTATGACGTGTTGATAGACCGAGGTGTTGATATCCAATTCTTCAGCCGCGTCACCGCGCTCAAAACATCGAACGGGCAATTGTCTGAATTGACGATCGCCACTCAAGCGGTGACCATTGACGGCGCTCCTTATCGCCCGCTCAGGCGGGTGAAATTGGCAAATGACAAATCCTTGGACAGCTGGCCCAATCAACCCTTGTGGGATCAGCTGAAGGGTGGGACGAAACTTAAGCAAGACGCAGTCGATTTCGACTATAGCGGCTGCAAAATTACCGCCGGTCTACCCACGGTTTTGAAGGCGGATAGCGACTTCGACATTGCGATATCGGCGCTGCCTCCCCTGTCATTGGAGCCCGTTGCGCAGGACATACTGGACGCCATCCCAGCGTGGGAAGCGGCGTTTGAACACAGCCGCAGCGTCGGAACGCAGGCGATGCAATTGTGGATGCAGGATGATCTGAGCGCGCTTGGCTGGAGCCATGGCTCAACGGTGCTCACCTCTTACAAAGCACCCTATGACAGCTGGGGCGATATGGGCGAAATATTGCCGTTTGAAAACTGGAGCAACCCCTCGGTCTGGCAAGGTGAGGTGCCCCTGTCGCTAGGCTATTTCTGCGGCTGTCTAGAGATTGTTGGCGACCCAATATCGCGTTTTGAATTGAAGAATGACGCCGTCAAAATTGCCGATAAGTGGCGCCGGTCAAGTCTGGGCGGCTTGTGGCCTAAAGTCGGCGAGACGGGCGGAGATGATGGCACTGCTTCGACCTATATCAGGGCCAATTTCGATCTGGCAGAGCAATATGTGCAAACACCAGCAGGTCAGAACGTAGGCTCTCGGCTTGACCCAGAGCAGCCTGCTGGATTGAGCAATTTTTATGCCATTGGGGATTGGACCCGAACGCGCTTTAGCGGTGGATGTTTCGAAAGCGCGATTGAGTCAGGGATGCTCGTCTCGCGCGGTATCAGCGGCTTTCCGCATGATATCAAAACGCTCTAGATTGATTGGCGGGGACAATGACAAAACGAAAAATTGCGATCCTTGGTGGGGGTATGGCGGGCCTAAGCGCGGCATATCAATTGTCGCGCACACCGCAACTGCGCGATGCCTTTGAGGTCACGCTCTTTCAAATGGGTTGGCGGCTAGGGGGCAAAGGCGCGAGCGGCCGTGATGCGCAAGGCAGAAATCTGGAACATGGCCTGCACGTGTGGTTCGGCTTTTACGAGAATACCTTCAAGCTTTTGCAAGAGCTTTATGAAGAGCGTCCTTCGATCAAGGGCGGGTGGGCCATGCCCCACTGGCACGATGCGGTTAAGCCGCAGAATTTCACGCCTTTGGGTATGAAAAATGCTGCTGACGAATGGGGTTATTGGCCGCTGACATGGGCCACAAATAGCGAGGTTCCCGGCAGCGGGGGCCTGTTCCCTAGCCTGCTTGAAATGTTGAGCATGATGGCTGATTGGGTCCGACTTATCGCGTTTGGTCATGAAGGCCCGAATAGCAAAAATACCGCGTTTTCAGATACGATGCATCCCCATGACGCGCTCGCCGCAGCAGCGCAGAAAATGCGCGCTGTCACGGATATGGCCGAAACGGGGCTAGAAGATATAGCGCATGAAACTTTGCAATTGATCGACCATGCCCATCGCGGATTTTTGCTTGATACGGACAAGGCTTTTTCAAAAGCATCCGCTCGGTCAGACGGCAATTACCGGTCAATTCCGCATGACCTATTCAACATCTTCAAGGCCACCTCAAAAGGTATTTTGTTCGATCTGATTTTGAAGAACAAACCCTTCTTATCCCTAGACCATATGGAATTTCGTGAATGGCTTTTGGCGCATGGAGCGGATGTTGATGTGGTCGAAAAGTCCACGATTGTGCGCCTGCTTTATGACACCGCATTTCAATATGAAGATGGCGATGCGGCCAAGCCCAATGTTGCAGCAGGCACAGCTTTAGGCACGATCATGCGGATTATCGCAACCTATAAAGGCTCGTGCCTTTGGGAAGTTCAGGCAGGCATGGGCGAAGTGATCGTAGGGCCACTATTTGAACAGCTTGTAACCAATGGCGTGAAATTTGAGTTCTTTAGCAAGGTCTCTGAACTCAAAGTGAGTAAAGACGCAGCGCAGGGCACAATCGCCCCTGTCGAGACTGTCAGCATAGATATTCAGGCCGAAATCGCCTCTGCCTCCTACCAACCGACCCAAAGGAAAGACGGCATGGTCGTCTGGCCTTCGCAGCCCCATTGGGACCAATTGGTGGACGGTGCCGCATTGCAATCTGCGGGCGTAAATTTTGAAAGCCATTGGTGCAATAAAACGCCCGTTGGCAAGCGCGAACTTAAGCGCGGCGAAGACTTTGATGATATCGTGCTGGCGATTGCATTGGGGGCATTGAAACAGCTTAACGCAGATGAGCCGAGCATTTGCGCTGACCTGGCAGCACGCGATGGGGCATTCGCCAATTGGATTGACAATATTCCGATCGTACCTTCGCTCAGTGTACAAATCTGGAGCAATAAGACCACGCATGAGCTTGGCTGGACCCAGGCCAAGCCGGCCTGTGTTTCTGGTCCTGAGTATATGAACATTTGGGCAGATATGAGCCAGGTCTTAGCGTTTGAGCCATGGCCCGAACCCGCACCCAAATCGCTGCATTATTTCACAGGCACTTTCCCAACGTCACTCTGCAATGCGCCGAGCAGCCAAGATGATGCCCCTGCACAGGGCCTAGCTGCGCTGCGGAGCAAGACGATCAATTGGCTCAACACGCGCTCGTATGCAGCATGGCCCGATGCTCAAAGCGGCGGCGGGTTTGAATGGTCTGTTTTATATGCGCCCGATGATGCCCAAGGAGAGCAGCGGCTCGACCATCAATATCTTCGGATTAATATCGATCCGACTGAATGCACGACGCTATCGGGCTCGGGCATGACGCAATATCGACTGCATTCCAAAACCGCCTTTCCCAATCTCTATGTCGCGGGAGAGGGCACCGCCATGGGGCTCGTTACATCATTCGAAGGGGCGATCATGTCGGGCGCTGCGGCGGCCCGCGCGATCTGCGGCGAGCCAGTCCACATCATCGGATATGATTTCTTAGAACGCAAACCATCAGAAGGATTTGGCCAATGACTAGCATTCCCTACATCTCATGGCTCGGACATGGAGCCATTGATATTGCACCTCCGGGAGTGTTCACGGATGCCAAGGCGTCCGCATTCGTTATCGATGCGGACAAGGAAGCGATGCAATCATTGACCGATACGCTCCTGAATGCAGCCAGCGATGGGTCCGTGACTTACGAGGTTGCCGCTCACCATGCGATGTTCAGCTTTGTGGACGTTGCGCAATCAACCTCTGGAACGGAAAATGTAGGGTGGTTGCCCGGACGCGAGGCAGCAATATGGATACCTCTAATTGAGCGCCATAAGGGGCATATCTTAAAGACCAGAGTGATTCTTTGGGCGCCTTATATTTTCATCAATTATGCGATGGGCATGGTCATCGGGCGCGAGACTTGGGGATGGGCCAAAGTTCTGGGCGACCTTGAAGTGGCGAGCGACAACCCCGACAATCCCCAATTCTGCACAACCACCACATATTTCCCGACGATGGCAAAGGACACTCAGGGAGTGACGGCGCCTCTGTACCGTATCACGGCTGGCTCAAGTGAACCGGCCGAGGCGGCGCAAACATGGCATAGCGGCAGTGATGCCAAGGATGCGATTATGGCACGTTTACTTGGCGGCGTGGTGCCCGATGTCAAAGAATTGTTTGATTTCGCTCCGCATGTTCCAAGCGTTGCCTTGAAGCAATTCCGTGAACCAGGAGACACCAATAATGCTTGCTATCAGGCGATCGTGCACACTCCGATTGAAGTGACAGGTTTTCACGGCGGCGGGTTTTTGAAAGGGGACTATTCAATCGAGATCACGACATGTGAAAGCCATCAAATCGTGCGTGATATTTTGGGGAAGGAACCCGGTGCCGCATCGACCACGGTGCCTGTCAAATTTGCTTTCTGGTCACACATTGATTTTCAAACATTGCCCGGTGACAATGTCATCGTAAGGTGCTGAATGTAAACCTATTGTCGATGCTTTATTGTGCGCGTGTCTTGGCAATGCCTTCATGAAATAAGGCAACATGGTCTTCATCCAAAAAGAAAGTTGCCGCAGCAGAATCGAAGGTGATGCTGGCGCGTGCCTCAAGTGAATTGAGCGCTTTTTGGGCTTTGTCGTCCTGACCCAAATGCCCCAAGGCCGATACCAGCAACGCCGAAATTGGCGGAGAAAGCGAATATCGGACTGCCTCATTTGCAAACGCAGCCGCCTGCGCAAAGTTGCTTTTCGCAAATTGCGCGGCGGCCAAAAAGCCCACTTGCAATGTGCGGTTAGGCGAGAAGGGATCCAAACGAATTGAAAGATTGAGCAGGTCCTCTGCCTCATCGAGATCACCAGAGGCAACCTTGGCTGCGCCCAGAACCATTTGCGTGAATGAAGAGCCCGGATTGAGCGCATAGGCTTGTTCAGCGAGGTGCAAGGCCGCTGAATGATCTCCGCCCACTCGGCACGCCAAAGAAGCCGTGGCAACAACCTGCGGATCATCTGGCCCGTTAAACAGCGAAGCCTCAATATGCTTTTCGATCATGCGCTCATCCTCGCGCGGATCATCTGACCAGCTTGCTTGTGCAATATTGGCATGACAGCTCGCCACCAGGCTGTGCGCAAGCGGATAATCAGGGTCTAGCGTCAAGGCCTGATTTAAGAGGTCGAGCGCTTCATACATGCCTTCGCGGGTGTAGGTGCGCAATCTAGCAAGGCCGCGCAGATACAATTCATAGGCGCGCAGATCAGACGTTGGACGCCGAGCAGCGCGCAGAGTTTCGCGGGTTTGAACCGAAAATTCAACGACGCCCGCGACACCCATGGCGACTTCGTCATAAAGATCGAAGACATCGCCGAGTTCGCCGTCAAACTTGCCATGCCAAATTTGCCCGCCATCCACCGTGTCGATCAATTGGACCCAGATGCGTATTCTATCGCCAGAGCGCCGTGCGCGTCCCTCAACCGCATAGCGCACTCCCAATTTTGCAGCGGCTTCATTGGGAGTGAGGTTTTCACCTTTGATGGCCAATGTTGACCCGCTTGCGATAACAAACAATGTGCGAATGCGCGTGAGGCCCGACACCACTTCTTCCATCAGCCCATCGATGAAATAATCATGTGCTCCTTCGTCGCTCTGATTTTCAAATGGCAGAACGGCGATTGAGGGAACTTGGCGCAGGTCAACCGGGTCAGTTGGCACAATCGCAAACGCAGCATCGGCGACTGGACTCTCTTTGGCAGAGAAGCCTTCAACCGGTTGAACAAGCCGATATCCGCGCTTGGAAATTGTATCAATGTAAGTTTCGCTTTCGCCAAACCCCTTAATCGCCTTGCGCAAAATTGAGATTCCGCGGCTCAGGCTTTCGTCACCGCCAAATTGCACACCCCAAACTTCTTCAATCAATTCAGAGCGCAAAAACACACGCTTAGGCTCGCTGGCAAGTGTGCTCAGCAAGCTCATGATCCTTGGCTCTATTGAGGTTGCTTCGCCCCCGCATTCCAGGCGATTCAACTCTGGTACGACGTCAATAGTCCCAATTTTATAGCCCTGTGCGGCCACCACCACAGCTCGGTCCAACAGTCATTCCCTCAACTTACTTGCCTTGTGATACATCCATTATGGGTGAATCGGCTTTTATTTTGGCTGTTTGTATCAGAATTTCATTCGTTTACCTAACATGGTTAGTTTTGGGCGCAGCCGGATCATTTTGACGTTCGGTGCGCAAACCACAGAAAAACATCATCCTTCCATCAGGACTTTCCCATCCGCCGCTGCGACCACTGCTGCCGGAGCAAGAGGAGCTCCCTCGTTCAGCCGCTCTCTCCACCACGAGGGCACACAAAAGGGGAAAACTAATGATGAATACCAAGAGGATTTCACGCAGCGTCAAGTCTTTCGTGCTGGCCACCAGCGTATTTATGATCGCGGCACCTGCATCCGCGCAGATGGAAATTTTCAAAGATTATGAGCCGTCTGACGCCGTCTATGAGATGGTGACGGTCAACATTGAGGCAGGCGAATTTGAGACCTATCTCGAGAATCTCAAACAAACTTGGGTTCAAGGCAATGAAATCGCCAAACGCCTTGGCCATATCGAAGATTACGCGATCTACGCCAATCCCAATGGCGCTGGCGATGCATTGGATATGGTCCTGATGATCAAATATTCGAGCACAGCCGATCTAGCACCCAGCAAGGAGCGCTATCAGGAATTCATGCGTGAATGGGGCAAGCAGCGCGAAGAGAGCAGCAAGAAAACCGTGCGCGAGGTGTATAACAATATCCGCGAACTGACCGGCCAATATCAATTGCGGAAAATCACTCTCAAATGACGTGAATTCAGCCCCAAACGCGGTGTTTGGGGCTGAAGAATAGATCGATGCTGACATTCCAATTCCCGCATCGATTGGACCGGTCGTAGGACTTAACCACCCTAGGGCCGGTCCAAATTTTGAACAGTCGGTCCTGGAGCGATTTAGAAGGTCGAAGATCAATTACGGTTCGGCAATCAGTTCACAATCACAGAAAATATCACCTTGGAAGAATTATCAGTCCACTGGTGCCCGATTAAATTTCGTCGTTGGTCAGACAATCCCTTGCGATGCTTGGAAAAATGGTGGCCGCTCTGCCGAGATGATTGAGCTTGAGCGGCTGGTTAGGG
>JALZVZ010000336.1 GCA_023299945.1 Altererythrobacter sp.
ATGATCGCTGTGATTTACACGTCTTTGGTGGCTCTGGTGCAAAGCGATATGAAGAAGCTGATTGCCTATTCATCGGTCGCGCACATGGCGATTGTGACGGTCGGTCTGTTTGCTTTCAATGTCCAAGGGCTAGAGGGCGCGATGATCGTCATGCTGAGCCACGGCCTTGTTTCGGGCGCATTGTTCCTATGCGTTGGCGTAATCTACGACCGGTTGCACACGCGCGAGATTGAGCGCTATGGCGGCCTCAGCATCAATATGCCCAAATATGCGATATTCTTTCTGCTCTTCACCATGGCCAGTATTGGCCTGCCGGGCACAAGCGGTTTCGTTGGTGAGTTTCTCGCTCTGGCTGGAATCTACAAGGTTTCAACTCTGGTCACACTGGTGTGCACAACCGGGATCATTTTGGGCGCAGCCTATATGCTTTACCTCTACCGGCGTGTTGCGTTCGGTATTCAGAAAAATGGGGATGCGGCGGCCATGTCAGACCTTAACTTGCGCGAATGGGTAATGCTTACCCCGATTGCGGCGGCTGTTTTGTGGATGGGCGTGTATCCAGAGAGCTTTCTTGCGCCGATGCGCGCTGACATTGCGGCATTGGATGCGCGTGTTTCACGCGCTGCGCCAGAAGGTGACAGCAAGTTGAAGATTGGCGCGCCCAAGGCCGAGGCAGCCAATGCACTTAAACATGTTGAAGCCAGCGAGGGAGCGCACTGATGGATTACGCAGCTTCTTTTGCTCTCATTGGGCCTGAATTGACCCTGGCCGTGACCGGCCTTGGTTTGCTTCTGGCATGCGCATGGGGCGGCGATAAGATCGCTCGACCTATCGCGATTATTGCCGCTGGTGCATTGTTTGCCGCTGGCATTCAGCTTTTTCCTGTGCTGCATTCAGGATTGATGGGGATTGAGCAATCAGCGTTCGGTGGATTGTTCCGCGCCGATGCCTTTGCCGCCTATGCCAAGGCGTTGATCTATCTGGCGGCGATCGCATCCTTGATGATTGCGCCCAATTTCTTCGGCCATTTGCGCGCGATGCGGGCAGAATATTCCGTTTTGGTGTTGTTCGCCACGCTAGGCATGAGCATCATGGTATCTGCCGGCGATTTCCTGACTCTGTATGTCGGTTTGGAACTGAACAGTCTGGCCGCCTATGTCCTTGCCTCTATCTTGAGGAATGACAGCAAATCGGCCGAGGCGGGACTGAAATATTTTGTCCTTGGGGGCCTGGCATCGGGTATCCTGCTTTACGGGATGAGCCTGCTTTATGGCTTTACTGGCGCGACGCAATATGCCGCCGTTTCGCAAGCCATATCGGGTGAGCTTTCTACCGGCGCATTGTTCGGGGTGATCCTGGTGCTTGCTGGCCTGTCGTTTAAGATAGCCGCGGTTCCCTTCCATATGTGGACGCCGGACGTTTACGAAGGCGCGCCGACGCCGGTTACCACTTTCTTTGCAACCGCACCAAAGGTGGCCGCCGTTGCGCTCACCGCGCGCGTGGCTATCGAAGTATTCGGGAGCCAAATCGACGCATGGCGCCAGATCGTGATTTTCATGGCGATTGCCTCGATCGTTGTTGGCGCATTGGGCGCGATCGGTCAGGATAATATAAAGCGCTTGCTGGCTTACTCTTCGATCAACAACATCGGCTTCGTGCTGATTGGTCTGGCCACGGCCACACCTGCTGGATTAAGCGGATTGCTGGTCTATCTTTGGATTTACATCGCGATGACAATCGGCAGCTGGGTAGCGGTCCTAATGCTGAAAGATGATCAGGGCAATCAGGTCGAAAGCATTGCCAGCATGGCCGGCTTGGTTCGGGCCAAACCTTTGCTGGCATGGTGTTTGTTCTTCTTAATGCTCAGCCTTGCAGGAATTCCGCCATTGTTTGGGTTTTGGGGCAAGTTTGTGGTCTTCCAAGCCGCGGTTGAGGCCGATCTTTTGGCGCTCGCAGCCATTGGTATCGCTGCCAGCGTGATCGGCGCGTTCTATTACCTCAAGGTTTGTAAGGTCATTATGTTTGATGATCCTGCAGGCGAAGTTGTCGGCGCAAGCCCTGTCTCGCATTGGGTGCTATTGCTCATAAGCTCCGCGATCATTTCACCGTTTGGGTTCTTGCTGACACCATCGCTTGGCGATCTGGCTGATAAAGCCGCCAGCGTCCTGTTTGCCGGGATTTGATGCGCGAGGCCGTGTGATTGAGGTCCTCGAACAAACGGGTTCAACCAATGCCGATCTGATTGCCCGCTTGGCCGCACAAGAACGTATTGCCGAGGGGCACTGGCTTATCGCTAAACGGCAGGATGCCGGGCGAGGACGCCAAGGCCGGGAATGGTTCGACGGCGCAGGCAATTTCATGGGTTCCACGGTTGTGACTACATCTGCGCAGACCCCGCCAGCTTATACATTGGCCTTAGTCACGGGGCTGGCGGTGTATGAAACGGTGAGTGCAATTGTGCCTGATCCAGCTTCGCTTTACCTGAAATGGCCCAATGATCTCTTGCTAGGCGGGGCGAAGTTGGCGGGCATATTGCTGGAGACATCAGGCGATCAGGTTGTCGTGGGCATTGGCGTGAATTTGCGCGCAGCTCCGCAATTGCCTGATCGGCAGACTACGGCACTGGCTTATGTCATGCCGCCACCTGATCTTGAGTATTTCGCCCATAGTCTAGCGACAAGTTTCGACAGCGAATTGGAGCGGTGGCGCAATTTTGGGCTAGAGACCCTTATCCGTCGGTGGCTTGCTTGCGCTTATCCAGTAGGCACATCGATCAGTGTGCACGATCCATCGGGTGAGACATTGCTGGGTAAGTTTGACGGCTTGGATGAAAATGGTTCATTGCTGCTGCTCACGGTAGAAGGTTCGCGCCGCGTCATCCATGCGGGCGATATTGTTCTCACATAAGGGATTTGGATATGTTGCTTGCCGCAGACGTTGGGAACACCAATGTGGTCTTTGCCCTTTTTGACGGATGCGAGATCAAAGCGCGTTGGCGTATTGCCACCGATCCGCGCCGAACAGGCGATGAATATGCTGTGTGGCTACTCCAGCTACTCAGTATCGAAGGCGTTGATCGCAGCCAGATCAAGCAGATTATCTTTGCCTCTGTCGTGCCGCGCGCTGACCACAATCTAACCGTGCTAGCCCAAAAATATTTCGGGATCACGCCGATGATGGCTGGCAAGGGTGAGGCAGCCTGGGGTTTTGCAGCCGATGTGGATCATCCCAGTTCCTTGGGCGCAGACCGAGCACTCAACATCGTTGCCGCCCACGAACAATATGGCGGCGACTTGATTGTTGTCGATTTCGGAACTGCCACAAAATTCGAAGCGGTGGATTTCAATGGCGCCTATAAGGGTGGGATTATCGCACCTGGGATCAACCTTTCGCTTGATGCGCTTGTCGGCAAAACTGCGAAACTGCCGCGCATTGCGATCAAGGCACCCGCCAGCACTAGCGTTATCGGCCGCAATACAGAAGACCAGATGTTGATTGGTGTGTTCTGGGGCTATGTTGCTATGATGGAAGGGCTGATAGAGCGTATGAAGGCAGAGATCGGCCGGCCTGTGAAAGTTGTTGCCACCGGCGGCCTTGCGATATTGTTCGACGATCAAACTGAAATATTTGACCACGTGGATGCAGACCTGACCATTCAAGGGCTCGCCATTCTGGCCGAACGCGTTTTGGCCAAGGAGAATGGCGCATGAAAAAGAACTTCACACCTGAACAAGAATTACTGTTCCTTGCGTTGGGTGGTTCCAACGAGATTGGCATGAACGTCAATTTGTATGGGGCCAATGGCAAATGGATGATGGTCGATCTAGGCATGACGTTTTCGGGCGATCAATATCCTGGCGTAGATTTGGTTTTTGCCGATCTGGAATTCATCGAAGAAAGGGCTGACGATCTGCTCGGAATTGTGCTGACCCACGCGCATGAGGATCACATTGGCGCAATCCCCTACTTCGCCGCAGAATTGGGCGTTCCGCTCTACGCCACGCCGTTCACTGCCGATCTTATTATGCGCAAGTTGCAAGAGGCGGGGGTCGCTGGCGAGGTTGAGCTCAATGTGATCGAAGAGGATCACGGCGCATTTGATGTCGGTCCGTTCAACGTGCGCTATATCCCGCTCGCCCACTCGATTGCCGAGGGTAATGGGCTGGTAATCGACACGCCATATGGCCGTGTGTTCCATACTGGTGATTGGAAACTTGATGAGGAGCCCATCATCGGTGAACCGACGTCGGAGACTGCCTTGCGGGCTATCGGGGACGAAGGCGTTCATGCGCTGGTGTGCGATTCCACTAATGTATTTAATCCGGAGCCCAGCGGTTCAGAAGGCGCGGTGCACCGCGGGCTTATGGACGAGGTTGCCAAGCATGCGGGCAAGCGCGTGTTGGTCACGACCTTTGCATCCAATGTGGCACGTTTGCAGACTTTGGGCGAAGTCGCACGCGAAACAGGACGCAAATTATGTGTTGCGGGACGCTCGCTTGATC
>JALZVZ010000337.1 GCA_023299945.1 Altererythrobacter sp.
GGGGCCGCCTTTTTCGTTTTTGGCTTTAGCTTCCGGGTTCAAACACCACTTTGCCAACCAATTCGCGGCTCGACATCGCTTCAAAACCCTCACGCCATTTCGATAAAGGCAGGGTGCGGTCAATCGCAGGGGTGATGCGCTTATCCTCGGCCAGTTTTGCGATTGCAGAACTGATCGCTTTACCGCGCTCAGGAAAGCGGCGCGCATATTCGCCAGCGCGCAGGCCCACCACGCTGAAGCCCTTAATAAGAGGGATATTGGTGGCAATGTCCGCAATGCGTCCGCTGGTAAATCCGACGACCTGCAATTGCCCGCCAAACGCTACACAGCGCGTGCTCTCATCGAACACATCGCCGCCAACCGGATCGAACACGATATCGCATAGCTTGCTGCCGGTAATGTCGCTCACAGCCTCGCGGAAGCGCCCCTCAGCAAGGATGCAGGCGTCAGGTGATGCTATGGCCGAAATCCGCGCTAGTTTGCTCTCAACGCCGCTGGTGGCGATGACCTTCGCGCCCATGGTTTTGGCCAGATCAACCGCCGCCAAGCCAACGCCGCCGCTTGCTCCGTGCACGCACACCCATTGACCTGGCTGCAATCGGCCCAGTTCAACTAGTCCTGTATAAGCCGTGGAGTACGCCGCGCCCATCGCGGCCCCTTGGGCAAAGCTCATGCCTTTGGGCAGGGGGGAAAGCCCGCGCGCCGGAATGCTCACAATTTCGGCAAAAGCGCCGGTCTTATTGCCGCCAATGACTTTATCACCGGGGGCAAAGCCGCTTGTTTCGTCTGCCTCCAATACTTCACCGGCCATTTCCAAGCCGCTGGTGAAGGGCGCATCGGGTTTGAATTGATAGTCGCCGCGCGTCATTAATAGATCGGGAAAGTTCAATGAGGCGGCGTGCACTTGCACCAACACTTCGCCTTCACGGCGTGTTGGCGCGGCCATATCCACCAGCGCAGTGCCAGAAAGGTCGCTCGATAAAGTCTCTACCCTGAGCGCCTGCATCACGGTTTAGAAATTGTCCTTGGCGCTGCGCAAAGCGGCAAAGGTTTCCGCCGGTGTGGAACCGCCCCATTTCGCGGCCAATACGGGATCATCGGCGCGCAGGAAGGGGTTTGTCGCAAGCTCGCGCTCCAAGCCCATTGGCACAGTGCGTTCGCCGCGCGCGCGCTTATCCGTAATCTCTGTGACATAATCTGCCAGCGCTGCATTATCGGGGTCAGCATGGGCGGCAAATGCAGCATTGGCGGCGGTGTATTCATGCGCGCAATAGAGCGTGGTGGAGGCGGGCAGGGCGCGGATCCGGTCTAAGCTGTCCCAAAATTGCTGCGGCTCGCCTTCAAACATCCGGCCGCAGCCCAATGCGAAGACGGCATCACCAACAAAAGCGTCAGCAGTTTCAGCAATATGGAACGCGATATGGCCATTGGTGTGGCCAGATACGTCGATCACATTTGCGGTGAATGCGCCCAATTGCACGGTGTCGCCTTGGCTGACGACGGTGTCGATTTCGGAAAGTTTGCGGACCTCTTCAGGCGCGGTGATTTTCGCGCCGGTGGCTGCGACAATACCCTTGTTGCCGCCGGCATGATCGGGGTGCCAATGGGTGTTCCAAATCTGGGTGATCGTCCAGCCTTTGGCCTCGGCCTCGGCCAGATACACTGCGGCATCGGGTGTATCGATGGCGGCGGTTTCTCCGCTGGCGGGGTCGTGGATGAGGTAGCCGTAATTGTCGGACAGGCATTCGAATTGATGGATTTGCAGGGTCATACGCTCATTCTAGCCAAGCGCGCCGCCAATAGAAAGGCCCGCCAACGCATCTGCGCGGGCGGGCCGTTTCTTTTTTCCTAGTCCCAACCCGCGAGGGTCGAAGCAGAGTGTTTACTCTTCGTCTTTCTTGAGCGCTGCGCCCAAGATGTCGCCGAGTGATGCACCCGAATCGGATGAACCGAACTGTTCCACTGCCTCTTTCTCTTCGGCGATTTGACGCGCCTTGACCGAGAAGTTTGGTTTCTTGGAACGGTCAAAGCCGGTGACCATCGCATCCAGCTTCTGACCCGCTTGGAAGCGATCAGGGCGTTGCTCGTCACGGTCACGGCCAAGGTCGCTGCGTTTGATGAAGCCGGTCGCGCCGTCTTCGCCAACTTGCACCTCGAGGCCGCCATCGCGTACTTCGAGGACGGTGACAGTCGCTGTCTGGCCCTTTTTGAGCGATCCAGCGCTGGAGGCGCCTTCGGCGGTGGGAGCGCCTTTTTCGAGCTGCTTCATGCCAAGAGAGATACGCTCTTTGTCGACATCAACGTCGAGAACGACCGCTTTGACTTCTTCACCCTTGCGGTGGAGTGCCAGAGCGTCTTCGCCCGAAATGCCCCAAGCGATGTCGGACATGTGAACCATGCCGTCAACGTCGCCATCAAGACCGATGAACAGACCGAATTCAGTGGCGTTTTTGACTTCGCCATTAACTTCAGCGCCCACTGGGAATTTGTCAGCGAACTCTTCCCATGGATTGCCCATCGCTTGCTTCAGGCCAAGCGAAATGCGGCGTTTTTCTGAATCGACTTCGAGAACCAAAACATCCACTTCTTGGCTGGTCGAAACGATCTTGCCAGGGTGTACGTTCTTCTTCGTCCAGCTCATTTCAGAAACGTGGACCAGGCCTTCGATACCGGATTCGATTTCAACAAACGCACCATATTCGGTGATGTTGGTGACCGTACCCGACAATTTCGCGCCGATTGGGTATTTGGCTGCAACGCCGTCCCATGGGTCGCTTTCCAGCTGCTTCATACCGAGGCTGATGCGCTGTGTTTCTTGGTTGATGCGAACGATCTGCACCTTCACCGTTTGACCGATTTCGATCAGCTCGGATGGGTGATTGACGCGCTTGTAGCTCATGTCGGTGACGTGGAGCAGGCCGTCGATGCCGCCCAAATCTACGAACGCACCGTAATCGGTGATGTTCTTGACTACGCCTTCGATCACTTGACCTTCGGCCAGCTTGTCGATCAGCTCGCTGCGCTGTTCTGCGCGTGTTTCTTCAAGCACGGCACGGCGCGAGACAACGATGTTGCCGCGGCGGCGATCCATTTTGAGGATTTGGAACGGCTGAGGCACATCCATCAGCGGTGCAACATCGCGCACAGGGCGGATGTCGACTTGTGAACCGGGCAAGAAGGCCACGGCGCCGTCGAGGTCGACAGTGAAGCCGCCTTTGACACGGCCAAAGATACGGCCTTCAACGCGGGCGCTTTCGCCAAATTCGCTTTCCAGCTTGTCCCAAGCCGCTTCGCGGCGGGCGCGGTCGCGGCTGAGCATGGCTTCGCCATCAGAGTTTTCAACGCGATCGACATACACTTCGACTTCACCGCCAACGGTGAGGCCGTGGTCGTCATCACCACGCGCAAATTCTTTAAGAGAGACGCGGCCTTCAGATTTGAGGCCTACGTCGATAACAGCCATGCCGTTTTCGATGGCTGTAATGGTGCCCATAACGACGCGGCCTTCAAAGCCTTGGTCGCCTGCGCCGCCGAGTTGTTCGTTAAGAAGCGCTTCGAAATCGTCGCGCGTTGGATTGGCTTCAGATGCCATAGAGGAATAATTCCTGTATTTGTTTGCTACCGGCCACGGGTTTTTCCCGAGGTCTTTCTCCGCTTCCCGGCACGATTGCAGGGGCTGGCGGGCCAAGAGGGCCGAATTCTGCAAGAGGCCGAATGCCGCCATGCAGGTTCGCCTCGATCATATGATCTTAGTGAACGTGTGCGCGGCTAGGGGAAACACGGGGCAAAGTAAAGGCGTTTGCGCCCTAACGCACCCGAGCAAAGCTGGCTTAGGCCAACGCGGCTTCGACAGCCTCGATCGCCGCGGCAATGGCCTCGGCCTGTCCTAATGCCGTGGTGTCGAACAAGACCGCGTCTGCTGCCGGTTTCAGCGGAGCATCTTTGCGGTTGGTATCGCGGGCATCGCGGCGGGCGAGATCCGCTTCGATTTCTGCCAATGTTGAGCTTTCCCCGCGCCGCTGCATTTCGGCATGACGGCGGATCGCGCGCGATTGCACGCTGGCTGTGACGAAGAGTTTGACGTCAGCCTCTGGTGCAATGACCGTGCCTATGTCGCGCCCGTCGAGCACCGCTCCGCCTGATTGATTGGCGAAAGCGCGCTGGCGCTCAAACAAAGCTCTGCGCACGGCAGGGTGGATGGAGACACGGCTTGCGAGGCTGCCTGAGCCTTCGGAGCGCAAGATATCGTCCGCCATCAGGCTTTCGGGGAAATCGCATGCGGCAAGGGCGTCGGCCTCGCTGTCGGGATCGCCGCTATCCAAGCTGACCTGACGGCCAACCGCGCGGTAAAGCAGGCCAGTGTCGAGATGGGCTAGGCCAAAATGCGCTGCGAGCGCTTTGGAAATGGTGCCTTTGCCGCTGGCTGTGGGGCCATCCACTGCGATAATCATTGTTTTGGCGTTGCTCCGGCTAATGCTCTGATGCAGCATATGTTGATAGCGAGAATATGCTCAAACGCTACCGTTCAATTCCATGAATTGCCAATCGTCATAAAATGCGCCCAAAGCATGCTCAACATCCCACTCCGTGTCGATTTTGAGTAAAGTGCGAACCTTTCCTCGCTCTATGCCAATAGCTACGCCGCAAATCTTTGATGCTGACCAGGCTTCTTGCGGCGAGACAATTTCCTGAATTCTTTTAACAATCACTGGATCGTCGATCTCATCCGCATATCCCGTTTCTGGGTCGGATAGGGCGTCACGATAAGGCTCAAGATGCTCAAGCAAATGGTTAGAGATATTTGGGATGAGCGAAGGAAGCTTGCTCGGCAGTTCAAAAGCAGCGGCACAGGTTTGGGGATGTGGGGCTTCTCTTGTGCCCTCAAGTTCTAGCGGTACTATCAGTCCGCTCTGGACTTCAATCTGTCCAATCCATTCTTTCCCGTGTCGAGTCAGAGAGCCCAATTCTGGTTGCTCAATGCTAACCTTCTTGAACAGTCCAAACATACCAAACCTCCATTTGTTAGAAGGCGGTCTGATAGCCTGAAATGAGTTAAGGACTAGTCTGCATGTGGTTGGTCCGTAGCTGCTTGGGCAGCCCCGCCTAGCAATTCCATAAAGTTGGGAAAGCTGGTCGCGATTGGGTCGATGTCATCCACCTCCACGCCGTCACGGCTTGCTAAACCTGCGATGGCCATGCTCATCGCAATGCGGTGATCGAGGTGGGTTTTGGTGCGAGAATTGGCGGTCCCGCGCAAAGGCTTTCCGCCAGTGCCGTGGATAATGAGGCCATCCGCCCGCTCTTCAACCGTCGCGCCTGCGCCTGTCAACGCATTGGCCATAGCGGTTAGCCTGTCGCTTTCCTTGACACGCAATTCTTCAAGACCGCTGGTGGTTGTGGTGCCTTGGGCAAGAGCAGCGGCCACAAACAACACAGGAAATTCGTCGATCATGGACGGGGCGATTGCAGGATCAACGGCAATGCCGGTCAGCTTTGAATGGCGCACGCGCAGATCGGCAACGGGTTCGCCGCCGACTTCGCGTGGGTTCACCTTCTCAATATTACCGCCCATTTGCGTGAGCACTTCGACAAGGCCAGCACGGGTTGGGTTGAGGCCAACGTTCTCAATCGTCAGATCGCTGCCGGGCGTGATCAATGCGGCCACCATGAAAAAGGCGGCGGAGGATGGATCGCCGGGCACCTCAACGTTTTGCGGTTTGAGATCAACTTCGCCGGTGATGCGGATGATGCGGCCTTCGCCGGTTTCCTCAACTTCCAACTGTGCGCCAAAGCCTGTCAGCATCCGTTCGGAATGATCGCGGGTGGGCACAGGCTCAATTACGGTGGTGATGCCCGGCGTGTTAAGGCCAGCGAGCAACACCGCGCTTTTCACTTGAGCGCTGGCCACAGGCAGCCGGTATGTGATCGGCACGGCAGGATAGGTTCCGCGCAAGGTCAGGGGCAGGGTGCCGCCTTCGCTTGCATCAAAGCCTGCGCCCATTTCGCTTAGCGGTGTAATCACGCGGCCCATCGGACGGCCCGACAGGCTGGCATCGCCGGTAAATTGCGCAGTGATCGCATGGCTAGCGATCAATCCCATCAGCAGGCGCGTTGATGTGCCCGAATTGCCCATGTCCAGCGGCGCAGCAGGTTGCAGCAATCCGCCCACGCCAACGCCCGATACGCGCCATATTCCGCTTTCATCGCGTTCAATGGAGGCACCCATCGCCCGCATAGCTGCGGCTGTTGCAAGCACGTCTTCGCCTTCCAGCAGGCCGGTAATGCAGCTTTCACCAACGGCAAGCGCGCCAAACATCAAAGCGCGGTGGCTGATTGATTTGTCACCCGGCACGCGCAAGCGTCCGGTCAGCGGCGGAGAAGGAAGGAATTTATGCGCAGGCAAGGGATGAAAATCCAAATTTTGAGGGCGGTGAATTGCCCAGTGTCTTTGACAGTGCACCAAGGTTCTGGCAAGGCGCGCCCCAATCTTGACTTGCGGGAATACGAACGCCCGCTAAGAACCATTTCAAATATTTGATCCTGCACATTTGCAGGCACATCTTTAAGGACACGAATGATGGCTAAGCCAGAATGGGGCACAAAGCGTTCTTGCCCCAAATGCGGGGAACGCTTTTACGATTTGGGTAAGGACGAACCGGTCACTTGCATTGAATGCGGTGAAGAATGGTCGCCTGAGCCTGTGCTCAAATCCAAGCAGCCCATTCCGTTCGAGCCGGACGATAAGAAAAAGAAAGACGGCGAGGCCGATAGCGACCTGGCTGATGATGAGGATGATGAACTCAAAGGCATCGAGAATATCGATGACGAAGAGGATTCGCCCGACAATGATGTTGACCTCGGCGGCGACGATGACCTTGGCGTGGCCAAGGGCAAAGGCGACGATGATGAGGCCGAAACATAAGATTTAAGCTTGCGTTTTAATGGGGGCCGCCATAAACGGCGCGTCCTTGCCAAGAGGCAAGATTGGCGGGCAGCATTGCTTGCCGCAAAATGACTGGTACGGGGCCTTAGCTCAGCTGGGAGAGCGCAACACTGGCAGTGTTGAGGTCAGCGGTTCGATCCCGCTAGGCTCCACCAGTCACACATATTAAGCCGAGTTTCTTCGTATAAGAAATTCGCACGCTGGCCAACGAGGTTTCGTTCGCCGGCGTTTTTTGCGTAATTTGGTCTGCGTAATTCGCGGCCGCGATTGAGGAAGGAAGAAGGCGATGTTTGACTCACTGTCCGACCGTTTAGGTAACGTCTTTGATAAGCTCAAAGGGCGCGGCGCGCTGAATGAACAAGATGTGCGCGATGCCATGCGCGAGGTCCGCGTTGCGCTGCTAGAGGCAGATGTCGCTTTGCCGGTTGCGCGCCGTTTCATCGATACGGTCACCGAAAAAGCGATCGGTTCGCAAGTTCTCAAATCGATCACGCCGGGCCAACAAGTCGTTAAAATCGTCAGTGATGAGCTCACTGAAATGCTCGGCGGTGCAGAGGTCGTCGGGCTTGAATTGGACGCCAAGCCGCCGGTCGTCATCATGATGGTTGGTCTGCAAGGCTCCGGTAAAACCACCACAACGGCCAAGCTTGCGAAATTGCTGAAAGAAAAGCACGGCAAGAAGTCGATGATGGCGTCATTGGATGTCAATCGTCCTGCCGCGCAAGAACAGCTCGCTGTGCTTGGCGAACAAGTCGAGGTTGCAACCTTGCCTATCGTTGAGGGCCAGCAGCCAGTGGATATTGCACGGCGTGCGATGGAGGCCGCAAAACTGGCGGCCGCCGACGTGCTGCTGCTGGATACGGCGGGCCGCCTGCATGTCGATGAGGCTTTAATGGCTGAGATGAAGGCGGTTGCCGGGATCTCTACCCCCAAAGAAGTGCTGCTTGTTGTTGATGCGCTGACCGGCCAAGACGCGGTGAATGTCGCGCAAAGCTTTACCGGCGAGGTTCCGCTGACCGGCGTTGTCCTCACCCGGATGGACGGCGATGCGCGCGGCGGTGCGGCGCTATCGATGCGCGCTGTCACAGGTAAGCCGATCAAATTTGCCGGTACGGGTGAGAAATTGGACGCGATTGAGGCGTTCAGCCCGTCGCGCGTCTCCAGCCGTATTCTTGGCATGGGCGATGTCGTCTCTCTGGTCGAAAAGGCCGCAGAGAACATCAAGGAAGAAGATGCCGAGGCGCTCGCCAAGCGCATGGCCAAGGGTCAGTTTGACCTCAATGATCTTCGCACGCAGCTCAAACAGATGCAATCGATGGGCGGCTTGGGTGCGCTGGCGGGAATGATGCCGGGCATGAAGAAGGCCAAGGCAGCGATGGCGGCCTCCAATATGGACGACAAAGTGCTCGTGCATATGGATGCGATTATTGGCTCCATGACAGCCAAAGAGCGCAAAAATCCAGCCGTGATGAACGCCAAACGCAAGAAACGCGTTGCGGCAGGCAGCGGCACCTCTGTTCAGCAAGTGAACAAGGTGATGAAGATGCATCAGGAAATGGGCCGCGCGATGAAACAGATCAAGAAGATGGGCGGGCTGAAGGGTCTTGCATCCATGTTCGGCGGCGGCGGAATGGGCGCAGCAATGCCCGGTCTTGGTGGGCCTGGCGGCGGTATGGGCGGCGGTATTCCGGGAATGGGTGGCGGTAAAAACGCGCCTCAATTGCCCGGTGTTGACCGCGATACATTGCCGCCTGAACTGCGCGACATGCTTGATAAGAAATAGACTTAAACACAATTATTACAGAACATTACACTTGAAAGGTAAACTATTATGGCAATTGCATTGAGGCTCTCTCGCGGCGGCGCAAAGAAGCGTCCTTACTACCGTATCGTGGCAGCGGACGAACGCGCACCGCGCGATGGTAAGTATCTGGAGCAAGTGGGCATTTATAACCCGCTTCTCGCCAAAGATGACGAAGGCCGCGTAAAACTGAACGAAGACCGCATCCGCTATTGGCTCGGCGTTGGCGCACAGCCTTCTGACCGTGTTCTGCGTTTCCTCGACGCTGCTGGCATCAAGAAGCGTGAAGCGCGCAACAATCCGAACAAAGCGAAGCCTGGTGAAAAAGCCAATGATCGCGCTGAGGAACGTGCTGAAAAAGCTGCTGCGGCGAAGGAAGCTGAAGAAGAAGCGAAAAACGCTCCTGCTCCAGAAGCGCCAGTAGAAGAAGCTGCTGCTGAAACACCAGCAGAAGCACCGGCTGAAGAAGTGAAAACCGAAGAAGCTGCTCCTGAAGCTCCTGCTGAAGAAGCCAAAGAAGAGAAGTCGGAAGACTGATCTAGCCCATGACGGACAAAACAGTCCCTCAGCAGACCCTCGAATTTGCCGCCGTCACCGGCGCGCATGGTCTGAATGGCGAGGTCCGTTTGAAATTGTTCGGGGAGGGCGCAGATGCGCTCTCCCTGATCAAAAACTACACCGCCAAAGCATCTGGCGCGGCGTTCACTCTCAAAAAAGTGCGCAGCGACGGTAAGGGCGGCGCAATTGCCCGCTTTGCCGAGGTGCAGAACCGCAATGATGCGGAGAAGATGCGCGGTACCGTGTTGACCGCCCCGCGCGATGTCCTGCCCCAATTGGCCGAGGGCGAATATTACCACACAGACTTGATGGGCCTCGATGCTTTTACTGATGCCGGAACTCGTGTGGGCAAAGTGATTGCGGTCGAGAATTTCGGCGCGACGGATATCATTGAGATTGTCCTTGAGCCTGCGCCTGAGAAGGGCATGAAGACCTTTATGGTCCCGCTGACCAAAGAGGCGGTGATCGAGTGGGACAGTGAAAAGCTTGTGATCGCCGCCGATTTCGCCGAGGGTTGAGTGATGATTGGTATATTGGTTGGTTTGACGTTTGTACTTCT
>JALZVZ010000338.1 GCA_023299945.1 Altererythrobacter sp.
CCCAAACCGCGTTCAAACCGGCTGCGGCTGACTTTCAGCGATCCATAATCGCCAATATAGATGGAATGCGCGCAGCCTGCGGAATGCTCGCAAGTGCCGAGGCCAGAAAAAGTGACCTTGTCGATCACAATGCGGCCATTTGGATCATTGCCAGTTAGAATGCCTTGCTGGCTTTTATCAAACCAGCTTTGTGTGACGGTAAGATTGCCCTTTTCCAGACGGATACCGGCGCCATTGCCGTCGCCCACACGCATATTGCGGAAAGTCAGCCCCTTAATCTCAGCATTTTGCCCGCGCAAAACCAAGGCCGCTTTGCCTTCGCAGGTGGCACTATCAAAGGTAACGGTTCCCGCTTTGCGCGCGACATAGCTGATCGATCCACCCTGCTGCACAGCACATTGCCGATAGGTGCCCTGCGCGATTTCAATCGTGGCACGCGAATTGCCGATCCTACTGACCGCAGCTTGCAAAGTGCCGAAGCTTTCACCTGATTCTTGAATCGTAAAAGCGTTGCTGCCCTGCGCATTGGCGGAAGCGAGCGGAAATGCCGCTAGCGTCAGCGCGGCTAACGCACCAATGGCTATAGGTTTCACAGAAGCGCGTTCAAACGCGATTTGGGCGGTGTGTGTGATCAAATGTTCCATGGCGCGAATCCGTAAGCCATCGGCAGCTGTCTGACTGGAGTTTCCTTGACGCTGTCCCTGTCTCGCACACCCATATGACGAGACATTAACCGCTAAAAACCCGCAGAAATACGGATGTCACACAATTTACCAAGCAAAAATTTGCTTGCGGCAGCCCTCGGCACTATACCTAGGCCTCTTGCGCGTTTTTAGACGGGCGGGACTCATGAGAATTAGGAGAATCCGGTTATGAAAAAATTTGCACATGTGCTGATCGCCTCGGGCGCCGCGCTTACACTTGCTGCTTGCGGCAGCTCTGACGACGCTTCTGTAGAAGCTGAAGAAGATACTGTAGAAATGCCTGCGGATAGCGCAATGGAAGCCACCGACGAAGCACCTGCTGAAGACGGTGATGCGACTGCTGAAGCCACCACTGGCGAAGGCGCTGCTGCTGACGCGGCTCCTGTCGATGCCGGCGATACCGCCGCAACCGCTGCTCCTTCTGAATCAGAAGTGAGCGCGGCCGCTGATGAAGCTGCAGATGTCGTTGGTGACATCGAAGCTGCTGTTGCAAAGGCTGAAGGCGCTGCTGACCAAGGTAAAGACGTTCTTGGCCAAGCCAAAGACGCTGCCGACAAAGTTGGCGCAATGGTAGAATAAGCGCTTTTGCGCTTTCGCGCGGCATAAAGCTGCGCCATCAATTCGGGCGGAAAGTTTGGTGGATTGCTCCATCACTCTTTCCGCCCTTTTTGTTGCTATTTTGAGGATATGCCTGCCGCACAATTGCGCTATTGTCGCAAGAATGATGACAACCATTTTCCTTCGCCCAAAACGCACCCCTAAGCTCACAATAGTATTTATCGGCGCTCTAATGCTATCGGCATGCGGGCAATCAACCGAGGAATCGGGGCCCGGCGGCGTAAGCGCGGGGGAGGCAGAAGCGCTGGATGATGCCGCGGAAATTATCGAACAGCGCCGCTTGCCAGTGGAGGCCCTGCCTGAAGACACAGCTAATAATGGCGCGCCGCTTCCCCCTGAAAGACCGCCTGAAGAAACATCTGAAGAATAGGCTGCGCAAACCGGCGAAACTTTAGAATAAACACATTTCGACAATAAGGATCACACCAGCATGAGCCAAAACGGCCATCAAGCAGCCCCGCTCCTGGGAATGGATGCAGACAGTTTCGAGCAATTTATCGACCAATTGCACCGCTATGTGCGCGAGCGGCTGATCCCTGCTGAAGCAGGCGTTATCGCCAATGATGCCGTGCCGGAAGATATCCTCACCGAAATGCGCGATATGGGCCTGTTTGGCCTGACCGTGCCGGAGGAATTTGGCGGTGCGGGCCTCAACACATCGCAATATGCGCGCGTCATTCATTGCCTTGCCTATGCCGCGCCCGCCTATCGCTCAATCGTCTCCATCAATGTCGGCATGTTCAATTCGGCGCTGAAAAATGGCGCAACAGACGCGCAAAAGGCCGAGTGGTTTCCGCGAATTGCGGCTGGAGAAATCGCATGCTTTGGCCTGACCGAACCGGGCTCAGGCTCGGATAGCGCGGGCCTCGCCACCACCGCTGTGCCTGACCCGAATGGCAATGGCTGGATTTTGAACGGCTCCAAACGCTATATTACCAATGCGCCCCAGGCACGCGTTGCGCTGATTATGGCGCGCACCGATAAAGAAGCTTTGCCCAAAAACGCCCATGTCAGCGCCTTTATCGTGCCGATGGATACAAACGGCATGTCGACCAGCAGCGCCGACAAAAAGATGGGCCAATCGGGCAGCCAAATCTCTGACATTATGCTCGACGATGTTAAGGTTCCCGGCAATGCTTTGCTGGGCGGAGAGACGGGCAAAGGCTTTCGTTTTGCGATGCAGAGCCTTGATAATGGACGCATTTCAGTGGGCGCGGCCGCCACGGCATACGCGCGCCGCGCGCTTGATAGCGCATTGAAATATGCGAATGAGCGCAAGGCTTTTGGCGAGCCGATCGCCAATTTTCAGCTGATCCAGCAGATGCTGGCGGAAAGCGATATGGAAATTTATGCTGCCGAGGCGATGATGGCCGATGTCACCGCGCGCGCGGATCGCGGCGAGAATATCCTACGCAAAGCCGCCGCGTTTAAAGTCTTCGCATCCGAGATGTGCGGGCGCGTTGTTGACCGCGTGGTGCAGATTTACGGCGGCGCAGGGTATTTGGCGGAATATGATGCCGAACGTTTTTACCGCGATGCGCGCATTTACCGGATTTACGAAGGAACGACGCAGATCCTCTATCTCCAGATTGCCAAGCACATGCTGAGAGAGTTTGAAAATGTATAATCTCCTCTCCGACCTCAAAATCATCGAGGTTTCCAGCTTCGTCGCCTCGCCCACCGCCGGATTATATGCGGCGCAAATGGGCGCAGATGTCGTCCGCGTTGATCACACAGCCGGCGGGTTGGATTACCACCGCTATATGCTCACCAATGAAGGGCGCTCTCTCAGTTGGGAAAACCTCAATCGCGGCAAGAAGTCAGTCGCCCTTGATCTGCGCAGCGGCGAAGGGCGCGAGCTGTGCGCCGAACTTGCGCGCAACACTGGTCAGCTCATCACGAACCTGCCCGAGCAGAGCTTTCTGGGACACGAGGCAGTTGCAACCGGCGCGCCCGTTGCAGCGCCGCCGCTCGTCAGTGTGCGGATTATGGGCTGGCATGATGGCCGCCAAGCGATGGATTTCACCGTCAATGCCGCCAGCGGCTACCCATTAATGACCGGCCCTGCAGATTGGGATCCGGCCAATGCGCCGCCCATCAACCAAGTGATGCCCGCGTGGGATTTCATTACCGGCGCTTATGCCGCTTTTGCGCTGCTCGCAGCCATCCGCCACCGCGATGCGACCGGAAAAGGGCATGAAATCCGCATTCCGCTCGGCGATGTGGCCATTGGAACAGCGGCCAATGCAGGCGCAATGGCAGAGATGCTCTATCGCGGCGATGATCGCGAACGTCTCGGCAATGCGATTTGGGGGGCGTTTGGAACAGATTTCAAATCGCGTGATGGCAAACGCTTCATGGTTGCAGCCCTTACAGCCAAGCAATGGGTAGGGCTGGTTGACGCATTCGGTGTCGCTGACGAAATCACCACATTGGAAACCAAGCTGGGCGTGCGCTTTGCCGATGGCGATGAGCCTCGCTTTGCCCACCGCGATGCTCTGTTTGCCTTGTTCCAAGCCGCCGCAGACAATTTCGATTGGGCCGATTTGGAGGCGCGCATGGGCAAGGCGGGCACCACATTTGAACGCTATCGCACCATGCATGAGGCGGCCCGCGACCCCGCTTTGGTCGGCGACAACCCGCTGTTTGGCACGTCCCCGCCCAACCCATCGGGTTTTGATTATCCCGCCACCCGCAGCTTTGCCAATCTGCACGGTGAAGAGGCCGGTGCACCTGCACGCGCGCCGTATCTGGGCGAACATAGCGAGGAAATTTTGGCCGAACGCCTCGGACTTTCATCCGGCGCGATTGGTAAGTTAATTGACGCGGGAACAGTCGCGCTTTCAGATAAGGACCGCTGATATGACCAGAAGAGCCGCAATCGTTTCGCCCCTGCGCACGCCAGTGGGCAAATTCCTCGGCACGCTAGCGCCCATGAATGCAGGCGAGCTGGGCGGGATTATCCTCAAAGCCTTGATCGAGCGCAGCGGGATTGATCCAACCCGCGTCGATGATGTCGTTTTCTCCCAAGGATATGGCAATGGCGAGGCGCCCTGCATCGGGCATTGGTCTTGGCTGGCCGCTGGCTTGCCATTGGAAGTGCCGGGATATCAGCTGGATCGCCGCTGCGGATCAGGCGTTCAAGCGATCGCCAATGCAGCCATGATGGTCGAAACCGGCATGGCCGATGTCGTTGTGGCGGGCGGGTGCGAAAGCATGTCCAATGTCGAGCATTATACCACGGCAGCGCGCGGGGGTGCGCGCATGGGCGACATGACCCTGCATGATCGCCTTTCGCGTGGCCGCGTGATGAGCCAACCGGTCGAACGCTTTGGCGTCATCACTGGCATGATCGAAACGGCGGAAAACCTCGCCGCAGATTACGATATTTCCCGCGAGGAATGCGACGCCTTTGCCGCGCGCAGCCACCAAAATGCAGCCGCCGCTTGGGACGCAGGCAAGTTCGATGCGCAACTTGTGCCTATCGATGTTCCGCAACGGCGGGGCGATCCGATTGCCTTTGCGCGCGACGAAGGTTTCCGCGCCGATGCGACACCTGAAAGCCTTGCCCAATTGCGCGCATTGGAAGGCAAGCAAAACCCCAATGCAGTCGTCACCGCAGGC
>JALZVZ010000339.1 GCA_023299945.1 Altererythrobacter sp.
GAATTGGTGCAAATTCCCAATGCCGACCAATGCTTGATGAAAATACCAGACGGCGTGTCTGA
Source organism: Altererythrobacter sp. (assembly GCA_023299945.1). GTDB lineage: Bacteria > Pseudomonadota > Alphaproteobacteria > Sphingomonadales > Sphingomonadaceae > Erythrobacter. The sequence goes on from JALZVZ010000339.1 coordinate 63, forward strand.
TGAACAAGCGATCCTGCTGACAGATGGCATGGCAACCGCTGCCTTTGGGATCGGCAATTCTGGGCTGGTTGCAGGGCAAACGATTGCGATTGTTGGGTTGGGGCCGATTGGCTTGATCGGTGTGGAGCTGGCCTTGCTGAAAGGGGCGTCGCGCGTCTTTGCGATTGATCCTGTGCCCGAGCGCCGCGCTCATGCAGCAGCGCTGGGGGCGACAGCTTTGGCGCCTGGCAAAGAGGCGATCGGCACAGTATTGGAGGCGACCGGCGGCGGGGCGGATTGCGTGTTTGAAGCATCGGGCGCAAAAGCAGCGGTGGATTCTGTCATCCCCATGTTGCGCCGCGGCGGGACAATCTCGTTTGTTGGTCTGCCGCAGCATGATGTGACCCTGCCGATGATGATGCTAATTTATAAGAATATCACCGTGCGAGCAGGCATCGCGCCTGTGCCGCAATTGTGGCCAGCGCTGGTGCCCTTGGTGCAGGCAGGTAGGCTCAAAGCCGAAGGGTTATTCTCGCATAATATGAGCATGGCTGACGGAGCAGAGGCTTACCGCATGTTCGATGCGCGCGAGGATGGCGTGTTGAAAATCTTGATGGAGGTTGGCTGAGGTCCTTCTTGCTTAGGCCTCAGCGCATGGTAAAGTGCGGGGCGCGCGATGCGGGTGTAGCTCAATGGTAGAGCTTTTGCTTCCCAAGCAAGTGACGAGGGTTCGATTCCCTTCACCCGCTCCAAAGTTCAACGCGCGCCGCCGCTTACCCCTCTTTCAAGCTCCCCATATCAATCACAAAGCGGTATTTGATGTCGCTGACCTCCATCCGGTCATAGGCGGCCTCAATATCCTGCATCTTGATCGTTTCAATGTCCGGAAGAATGCCTTTCTCCGCGCAGAAATCGAGCATTTCCTGTGTCTCTGCCAGACCGCCAATCCCGCTGCCCGTCAGAACTTTTCGGCCCAGTAAAACCCCGGTGTGCATCTCGGGCATTTTGTCGATCATCCCGACGAGCACTTGCACGCCGTCGATCCGCAAGAGATGCAGATATGGCGCAACGTCATGGCGCACAGGGATCGTGTTGAGCACCATGTCGAAATAGGCCGATTTTGCCTTCATCGCGGCTTTGTCTGTGGTATTGAGGAAGGCATGTGCGCCCAGCCTTTCGGCATCCTCGCGCTTGCTTTCACTGCGCGATAATACGGTAACTTCGGCGCCCATTGCGGCCGCCAGTTTCACGCCCATATGCCCCAGCCCGCCAAGCCCTGCGACAGCGACTTTGCTGCCCGGGCCGACTTTCCATGTGCGCAAGGGTGAATAGCTGGTTATGCCCGCACACAATAACGGCGCAGCCTGCGCCATTGGCAGCGCATCGGGCACGATCAGGACGAATTCCTCGCGTGCGACGATGCGCTCTGAATAGCCGCCGAAGGTCTTGGAGCCATCTTGTCTGTCCGTGCCATTATAGGTGCCGGTCATGCCGCCATTTTGGCAATATTGCTCCAGATCGCTTTCGCAGTGATGGCATTCCATGCACGCATCCACCATGCAGCCGATCGCGACGCGGTCGCCGATTTTGTGGCGGGTGACGCTGTCACCAACCGCGCTGACGATACCGACAATTTCGTGACCAGGCACAATCGGATATTTGGTAAAGCCCCAATCATTGCGCGCGGAATGCAAGTCGGAATGGCAAATGCCGCAATGGCTAATGTCGATCAGCACATCGTCATCGCGCAGGCCTCTGCGGGTAATATCCATTGGGCCAACGCCGCTATCAGGCGAAGTCGCGCCGTAAGCTTTGGTTGGGTATTCATTGGTGGCGGCGGTCATGTGTTTTCCCTCAAAATTTCTTTTATTTAGGCGGCATGCGGATGGCGCCATCCAAACGGAATTGATGCCCGTTGAGGTAAGTGTTGCGCGCAATTTCGCATACCAAGGAACCAAATTCATCTGCGTGGCCCAAACGTTTCGGGAAGGGCACTGAAGCGTTAAGCTGATCCCATACCGCGCGGTTGCGTTCCTTCATGCCTTTAAACAGCGGCGTGTCGAAAATGCCCGGCATGATCGAGTTCACCCGAATACCCAAATTCATCAAATCACGGGCCATCGGCAGGACCAGCCCGTTCACCCCGGCCTTACAACTGCCATAGGTCACTTGGCCGATCTGACCGTCTTCAGCAGCGACAGAGGCGGTCAAAATGATCGAGCCGCGCTCCCCGTCTTCGTTCACAGGTTCGGCATTGGCCATGCCCAAAGCAGACAGGCTCGCCACTCGGTAACTGGCGACCAGAATACCCTGTGTTCCAAAGGCATAATCCTCGGTTGAAAGGCGTTTGTAGCCGCCTGTTTCCTTGTCAAAGCCCAAAGTCTTGCCGCGTTTGGTCGCCATGGCGCAGTGTACTGTCACGCGCTCTTGACCATGGGCTGCACGCGCATCGGCAAAGCCTTGTTCGACCGAACTTTCATCGAGAATGTCGACATGATGGAATGTTCCGCCAATGGCGGCTGCATGGGCCTTGCCATCCTCATCATTGATATCAAAAATTGCGACCTTGCAGCCTTGATCGGCCAAGGCCTTTGCGCTTGCGCGGCCCAATCCTGATGCGCCGCCGGTAACGACCGCTGCTGTTCCTGCTTCGATTTTCATGTTTCTCTCCTGTCTTTTGTTGCGCGTAGCTTTGGCCTTGAGGGAGCGGGTGCGCAAGCGATCAAAAAGAAGAGGGGGCAGGCAGGCCGCCATGCTGGATTTGCTGAAGGCCTCCGGCTAAACGCTTGGGTTATGGACAGTTTCCTCTTTTGCTTGATCGCGGTGTTTGCGCTGTCGCTTGGTGCGCGTGACCAGTTGATGATGGCGCGCATGTCGCAGGCGTCTGGCGGTGCGGGATCGCTCATGCTGATTGGCATCGTGACCAGCATTTTGAGCGCCAGTGCCATGGCCTTTGCCGGATCGGGCATTGCCGCATTATTGCCAGAGGCAGCGCAGGCCATGCTTATCGCATTTATGCTGATCATGGCCGCATTTGAGCTGGTGTGGCCCGTTAAGATGAAAGAGGCAAAAGAGCCGACCCAGTCCAAGGGCGCCTTCGGCATTGTGCTGGCCGCGGCCCAAGTGCGCGATGCAGCGCGCTTTGCGGTGTTTGCTTTTGCCGCTGGCAGCGTGCTGATTCCGGCAGCTGGGCTGGGCGGGGCATTGGGCGGGATTGCCGCGTTGTATTTGGGCCACGCGATGGGTGCAGAGCTGGAACGCTGGCCGCTTAAAAATATCCGCCGGGCGTTGGCGGTGCTGGCTTTGCTGGCGGGGATTTATATTGCGCTTGCCGCGCGGGGTTGGGTCTGACGCATTGATCGATTTGGTCGATGGGTGTAAGTGCTAATATTAGTGAAACCGATTAACCGCTCAGCTGTTATATATTCAGTAGCTCAATGGAGACTGATTATGACGAACACTGGAAACAACGCAATTACCGCTCTTACAGCCGAACTTAACGGGCTCTTGGCGGATCACTTCGCCTTGTTCATTAAGACCAAGAATTTTCATTGGCACGTCGCTGGGCCGCGTTTTCGCGACTTGCATCTATTGTTTGACGAGCACGCGATCGAAATTCGCGACCAAATCGATGTGATAGGCGAGCGTGTGCGTAAATTGGACGCCGATACACTGACTTCGGCCGGGTCAATTTCCGCTCACACTCAGGTTAAGGACCAGGATGACGCAACGCTGAGCGCAGAAGCGATGGTTGCCGAATTGCGCGACGACAATGTGGCAATGGTGAAGCGCCTCAAAGCAATGAAAGAGCTTGCCGATCAGGCCAATGACAACGCCACGGACGGTCTGCTTGATGACTGGACAGATATGGCAGAACAGCGTGTTTGGTTTCTTTCGCAAACGCTAAAATAAGTGCGTTCGTATTCTAAAGTTAAAGGGCCGTTTCCGCTATGCGGGTGCGGCTCTTTTGCTATGAAGGTGGGATATGACAGACATTTCGGTTAAAGACGGCGCGATTGCTGCGGATATTGCGGCATGGATTGCAGAGCGCATTGCAGCGGCGATGGCGGCTTCAGATGGCGAGGTTGCGATCAGCGTGCCAGGGGGCTCGACCCCATTTCCCATTTTTGAAGAGCTGGTGAAACTGGATTGCGATTGGGCGCGGCTGGCTATTTGGCCTGGTGATGACCGGATTGTGCCAGAGGATCACGCCGCCTCCAATACAGGAAAAGTTCGCGCGATATTTGAGCCTGTGGGCGCGCGGGTTATCGCTTTGGATGCAGAAGCTAAGCCGCCGCGATTTACGATTTGCTGGATGGGTATGGGCGCAGATGGCCACGTTGCGTCGCTGTTTCCCAATACCGATCCCAAGGCCGATGATCCGCAATTGATGCGCCTCCTTACGCCCGATCCTCTGCCGCCAGAGGCTCCGTTTGACCGGATCACTTTGACCATTCCTGCCCTGCTCAATTCCCGTGAACTAATGTTTGTTATTCGCGGGGACGATAAGCGCACAGTGTTTGATGGCGCGGTCGCTGGCGAGCATGATCTGCCGATCGCGCGATTGCTGGGCGCCGCGACACAGCCGGTCACATGCTTTACCTGATCCAGCGGCTGATCCCTGCACCGCTCCACCGGGCGATATTGCCGTGGGCACACCGGATCAGAAAACGCTGGCGGCGCTTTCGCAAAGTGCCATTGCAAGGCGTATCGGTGATATTGAGAGATGATGCGGGCCGCGTTTTGCTGCTGCGCCATTCTTACGGTGCGCCGATTTGGGCCTTGGCTGGCGGAGGATTGAGCGCCGCTGAAGACCCTGCGGAAGGGGCAAAACGCGAGGTGCGTGAGGAACTGGGTATCGGGCTGACAAATCTGACCTTGCTCGACCAGCTGGATGAGGTGATTTCTAGCTCGCCGCACCGCGCGTATATTTTCACCGCCCTTTGCATTGGCACGCCCAAGCCTGACTTGCGCGAAATATTGGAAGCGCGGTTCTTCGCGCTTGATGAATTGCCGGATAATGTCAGCGCATTGACGCAAAACAGGCTGGCTTTGCTGTCATCATAGCAGCGACAATTGCGCCTCATCGCGCAGGCGTTCATCCTTCTTCGCGCCCTCCAAATTCGACAAGGTAAGCCCCATCAACCGGATCGGTTTGGGCAGGGGCAGGGCCTCTTCCAGTAGCCCCGCGCTGATCGCGGCAAATTCACCTTTGCCCGAAATATTATGCTCCACCGAGCGTGATCGCGTGACATTTGTGAAGTCATTATATTTCATCTTCAGCGTTACCGTTCGCCCTTTGCCGCCGACCTTCTCAATACTGTCCCACACATATTCAATTGTGTTCGCCAGCGTTTCGCGCAAGGCCGCGCCAGAGGAAATATCTTCTGCAAAAGTTCGCTCTCCGCCGATGGATTTGCGTACGCGGTGGGCGCGTACGGGGCGCAGGTCAATGCCGCGCGCGGCACGGTAGAGATAATCGGCTTGGCTGCCGAAGTTGGCGCGCAAAAAGTCAATGCTGTGCGCAGCCAGATCAGCGCCGGTTGCAATGCCGAGCTTCGCCATTTTTTCTGCACCTTTTGGCCCAACCCCGTGAAAGCGGCGAACGGTCAGGCCAGCGACAAAGTCAGCGCCTTGTCCCGGCCTGATGATGCACACCCCGTCCGGCTTGTTTTGGTCACTTGCAATTTTGGCGAGGAATTTGTTGTAGGACACGCCCGCACTCGCTGTCAGCTGCGTTTTGGCGCGAATTTCTTGCCGGATTAAGTCTGCGATACGCGTGGCTGAACCAATCCCAAGCCGGTCCTGCGTCACATCCAAATAAGCCTCATCCAAGCTCAGCGGTTCGACATGCGGCGTGTAATGCTCAAACACTTTGCGAATGGTGCGGCTGGCTTCTTTATAGGCGTCAAATCTGTGCCGCACGAATATCAAATCAGGGCACAGCCGTTTTGCTGTGACAGAGGGCATGGCGCTGCGCACGCCGAACTTGCGCGCTTCGTAGCTGGCGGCTGCCACCACGCCGCGCCCGCCCGCGCCGCCCACCGCGACCGGCTTGCCGCGCAAGGCCGGGTCATCGCGCTGTTCCACGCTGGCGAAGAAGGCGTCCATATCGACATGGATGATTTTGCGCAGGCCTGGTGCCTCATCGCGTTCATCTTCATCTGCCGCACCATCTGCCATATTCGTCAGCCTAAGCGCTCTTGCGTGGTTAGCCTAGTGCTCAACGGGGCGACCGGCGGGAATGTGCGAGAGCGGTTGGGGATTGGCGCGCCAAACTAATTGTTTCGCGCTGGCCAATCACGGGACAAACAGGCATTGGGGCGGCATGGTTGATGCAGGATCTTCTGAAAAGCGCCCATTTGGCGAGCGCGAGCTTATCATCCTGATGGCATCGCTGATGAGCCTGCAGGCATTTGGGATTGATTCCATGCTGCCAGCCTTGGACGACATGGCCGCAGAATTGGGTGCAACCGGCAATGATCAGCAATATATCATCGGTGCTTATTTCCTCGGCTCTGGCTTGGGCGCGTTTTTGCCGGGAGCATTTGCCGACCGGTTTGGGCGGCGGCCAGTGCTGTTTTTCGGGCTGATATCCTATATCATGCTTTCTCTGGCCTGTGTGTTTGTGACCAGTTTTGAAGTGATGTTGGGTATTCGATTGGCGCAAGGCATGGCATGCGCCGGTTTAAGCATTGTGCCGACCGCAATTATCCGTGACCGGGTTGGCGGCGACAAAATGGCACGGATGATGAGCCTTGTGATCATGGTCTTTTTAGCCGTGCCGATCCTTGCCCCAGGCATCGGTCAACTGATCCTGTTGTTTGCCGAATGGCGCGCAATCTTTGGTTTGATGGCTACGATCGCTGTTCTTGTGACCATTTGGGTTTGGGTGCGCCTGCCTGAATCTCTTACGCAAGAGAACGTGCAAGAACTCGATGTAGCGACGATTTTGCAGAACATGGGAAAGTCCCTCTCGAACAGAGTTTCGCTGGGCTATGTCGTGGGCAGTTCATTGGTGTTTGGCAGCCTTTATGGCTTTCTCATGTCAGCGGAACAATTGATCCGAGTAACCTTTGGCATGGGCGACTATTTCGCGTTGATCTTCGGCGGGGCGGTGTTGGGGATGGTCGTTTCAAGCTTTACCAATTCGCGCATTGTTGAAAAGTTCGGTGCGCGCAGGGTCGGCCATTCTGCATTGCTTGGCTTTCTTGCGATCAGTGCGCTGCAGGTAGTGTCTGCCAGCCAAGAGGCTCAACCCTTGTGGCAATTTGTCACTTTGCTGGCGCTGAATATGACGGCGCTGGGTTTTGTTGGAGCAAACTTTTCTTCGATCGCCATGCAGCCGTTTGAACAGATTGCGGGCGCGGCGTCCTCTGCCCATGCCAGCTTGCGACTGATAACAGGTACGATACTAGGAGCGATTATAGGACAGTCGTTTGATGGCACGGCCTTGCCGCTCGGCATAGCGATGACACTATGCGCAATTGCGGCGCTGATATTGGTGCTTTATAGCGAGCGCGGAAAACTGTTTCGTAGGCCAGGTCAGGCGCGCCGCTATATGCTGCTGCATGACATTATGCGGCGTTAGAGTTGCTACACTAGCTCTCGCTCTTCAAATTCCGCCAAGCCAGATCGGCAAATTCGCACAGCAAACTGCGCGTGTCGCGCGGGTCGATAATATCCTCGACGTTAAATTGCTCCGCGCTGCGGAAGGGGGATGTGACTTTGCCAAGCCGTTCTTGAATGGCGGCGAGTTCCGCTGCTGGATCATCAGCCGCCTCCAGCTCTGATTTATATGCCACTTCCAAACCACCCGCGATGGGCAGGCTGCCCCAATCACCCGAGGGCCAGCAATAGCGATATTGGTAACGGTCGGCATTGCTCATCGCGCTGCCCGCAATGCCGTAGGCGCGCCGCATAACGATGCTGGCGAGCGGCACGGTGGCTTTGTAAATCGTGTTCATGGTTTCCACGCCGTAGCGAATGGTGCCCGCCAGCTCCGCTTCGCGCCCGATCATAAAGCCGGGGTTGTCGACCAGATGCACGATGGGCAGGCGGAATTGATCGGCTAGGCGCACGAACCGCGTGACCTTTTCCGATGTCTTTGCTTCCCATGATCCGCCGAGGAAACTTGGGTCAGATGCCACAACGGCAACTGGCCAACCATCAAGGCGTGCAAAGGCAGTGATCGCGGCGCGGCCCCAGTTTTTGCCCATTTCAAAAACAGTGCCCTTGTCCAGCATCATGTCCATCGCGCGGCGCATGGAATAAACCTGCTTGTCATCGCGCGGCACGAGCGAAAGCAACGCCTCCTCGCGCCTGTCCACCGGATCATGGCACTCCGCGCGGCGGGCATAATCGCCGACATGCTCGGGC
>JALZVZ010000340.1 GCA_023299945.1 Altererythrobacter sp.
GGATCGCCCACTTGGCTGCGAATGCCGGGCGCTGCCGCACCAGCGCGGTCAAGCGCCGATGTCTCAACCGAGCTGCGTGCTTGCGGGCCGCCGAACAACACTTCGAGAGCTTGCTCTTGCGCAGTGCCTTCTGCTGGACGCGGCGCGCCTGGCGATGGTGGTTTCAGATTGAAATCAGGCGGAACCACGAGCGGGGCCTGACGCTGCACGGCCATTTCATCAGGACGGTCACGGTTGAAAACACCGCTTCCGCCGCAAGCTGCCAGCATGCTTGTGGCGCTCAGCATAAGAACGATCTTGGGCAAATTACGCATAATATTAGCTCTCCGCAGGCCGCATTTGCGACGTGTCAGTGTCATTCTCTTCCTTTTCGCTGAAGAAGAAGGATCTCACAAGGATTATCACAACGCCAATGGTAATGCAGGCGTCAGCGATGTTGAAAATTAGGAAGGGGCGAAATGTGCCAATATGAAGGTCTGCAAAATCAATCACATAGCCCCACATATAGCGGTCGTATATATTGCCCAATGCGCCGCCTAGGATCATCGCAAGACCGAGTATATCCCCAAGCAAACGCTCGCGCATCATCCAGATGAAGACGATAATTGCGATGACAGCCGTGCCAGCGACCAGCAACCAACGCATTTCCATCGTCGTCGCCTCTAGCATGCCGAGCGACACGCCGCGGTTTTCAACATAGGTGAAATCGAAGAAAGGCAGCAGCTCAATATTGCCAACTTGGCGCAGGTTCAGCGGGCCAATGACATAATGTTTAAGCCATTGATCCGCCGCGACAATCAAAGCCGCCAGCGCCAAGCCGATCAGGCGCGCTTTTGTAAAAAGCCCGCTCATCATGCGGCATCCATCTTCGCGACAACATCATCACAGCGCCCGCACAAAGCCAGATCTTCCGCCACATCGGGCAGAAGACGCCAGCAGCGTCCGCATTTATGCTCTGAGGTTTTGCTCACCATCACTTCGCTGTCTTTAGAGCGCGTGACTGACGCGGTGATGAACAGTTCGGCCAATTGTTCATCGGTAAAGCCGTCTGGGATCATGCTCGCAGGCACAGACACATCCGCCTCAAGGCTGGAGCGGATCGTCTTTTCGCGGCGCAAGGGCTCAATCGCCTCGGTCACGGTTTCGCGAAGTGTCCGCAAGGCTTCCCATTTGGGATCAGCCGCGCCGACGCTGGGCACTGGCGGCCATTCGAGCAAATGCACGCTGCCTTGCTGCTCGCCATCCTCAGGGTACCGTGTCTGCCACACTTCTTCTGCGGTGAAGACCAATACGGGCGAGGCGTAGCGGATCAATGCGTGGAAGAGCAGGTCGAGCACCGTGCGATAGGCATTGCGCTTGCCGCTGTCATCGCCGTCGCAATAGAGGCAATCCTTGCGAATATCGAAGTAAAACGCGCTCAAATCTTCATTACAAAACTCGATCAAAAGCCGCGTGTATGTGTTGAAGTCGTAATCATTGGCCGCTTGTTTCAGCTTTCCGTCCAATTCCGACAGCTGGCTGATGATGTAAATCTCCAGCTCAGGGATTTCCGCCCCATCGGACATGTCGCCGACAAACCCGTCCAGCGCGCCCAGCAAATAGCGGAAAGTGTTGCGCAATTTGCGGTATTGATCGGCGACCCCTTTGAGGATTTCATCCCCGATCCGGTGGTCCTCTGTGTAATCCACGCTGAGCGCCCATAGCCGGATAATATCCGCGCCATATTGCTCCATGATTTTCAGCGGATTGACCGTATTGCCGAGGCTTTTGGACATTTTCATGCCCTTTTTGTCCATCGTGAAACCGTGGGTCAACACCGCTTCATATGGCGCGCGGCCGCGTGTTCCGCAGCTTTCGAGCAGTGACGATTGGAACCAGCCGCGATGTTGATCGCTGCCTTCCAAATAGAGATCGGCGGGCGAATTAAGCTCTGGCCATTCGTCGCTTTCCAGCACGAAAGCATGGGTGCTGCCGCTGTCGAACCACACATCCAAGATGTCTGTGACCATCTCGTAATCATCTGGATTGCGCGCCGCCCCGTTCTCATCCGTGCCGAGGAATTCTGCGGCGCGGCTTTCTTCCCATGCATCGACTGTGTCATCCACGATGGCTTGCTGGATGCGGGCGTTGACCGCGGCATCGACCAGCAATTCGCCGCTTTCACGGTGAACGAACAAAGCAATCGGCACGCCCCATGCGCGCTGGCGGCTGATCAGCCAATCGGGGCGGCCTTCGACCATAGAGCGCAAGCGGTTGCGCCCTTTTTCCGGCACGAAACGCTTGGCTTCAATCTCGCGCATGGCGCGTTCGCGAAGGGTTGGCGCGCCGTCAATATGCTCCAGTTTTTCGTCAATCGCGATGAACCACTGAGGCGTGCAGCGGTAAACGACTTTGGCTTTGGAGCGCCATGAATGCGGATAGCTGTGGGCGTAATCCGCGCTGGCCGACAGCAATGCGCCTGCTTCGCGCAGATCGGAGCAGATCGGGCCCTCGGGCGAATTGAACGGTTTGTTGATGACGGAGCGGCGGCGTTCCTTGCCATCTGCGTCTTTGTCTTCTGCGCCGAGCCACAGCCAATCATCGCGGTAACGCCCGTCGCCCATAACGGCAA
>JALZVZ010000341.1 GCA_023299945.1 Altererythrobacter sp.
TTCCAACTGAGCAAAAGCCGATCATGATGCTTTTATAATGGCGTTATTGGTCTGTTGCTTTGTTGGAATAGCCTATGTAAACACCAAAAATGCCTAACTAAGCCGTGCTGAGTTATGTAAAGCCAAAAATTATGCATAAAAATTGGCATAAACCCTTGAACCTATTGATTCTATCCCCATAATTCACGCATTCGATTTTTGACTTAACTTTAGATAGATGACTGATCAAGAAAACCAAGAGTTACCTGAAGAAAACCAAGACGACACACCGATTGATGTGGCGCCTGAAGGTGATGTAGACCAGCAAACGACTGATGTGGCGTCTGAGCTAGAAGCCGCTCAAGAAGAAATCGTTAAACTCAAAGACGCGTTTCTTCGAGCTAAAGCTGAAGAAGATAACGTTCGCCGTCGCGCCGAGAAAGAAGTCGCTAACGGCCGCAAGTTTGCCGTTGAAGGTTTTGCTAAGGAGATGGTAAACGTCTTTGATAGCTTAAAGTTAGCCTCCGCGGTTGAAATCGCCGATGACGCCGACGACGCCGTTAAAAGCATACATGAAGGCGTTGGCATCACATTGAAGCAACTGCAGTCTGGCTTTGCTAAGTACTCGTTAACTGAAATCGCGCCAGAAGTGGGTGACAAGCTTGATCCCAATCTTCACCAAGCAATGACGATGGTTGAGTCTGCTGATGTTGACCCAGGCTGTGTATTGAACGTGATTCAAGCCGGTTTTCAGCTTCATGACCGCCTTTTGCGCCCGGCGATGGTCGTTGTCGCAAAGTAATTAGCTAAAATAGCGCTTTTTATAACACTTGGACACGTTTCAAGTGTTGAATTACCAAATACAAGCCCCAAAAAAAGGGCAAGCAACAAAATTAATTGAGGAAACACATCATGGGCAAAATTATTGGAATCGATTTAGGGACCACTAACTCTTGCGTAGCCGTAATGGACGGTGACAAGCCACGCGTTATAGAAAACAGCGAGGGCGATCGCACAACACCATCATACGTCGCGTTTGCTGACGATGGCGAAGTGTTGGTAGGCCAACCCGCAAAACGTCAATCGGTAACCAATCCAACGAATACGCTGTACGCCGTAAAACGTTTGATTGGCCGTAAGTTTGACGAGAAGGTTGTTCAACGTGATAAAGACTTGATGCCTTACAAAATCGTTAAAGCTAAAAACGGTGACGCTTGGGTTGTGGCGAACGGCAAAGAGATGGCGGCGCCTGAAGTAGCGGCACGTATCTTGCAAAAAATGAAATCCACTGCGGAAGAATTTCTAGGTGAAGAAGTTACTGAAGCGGTAGTTACCGTACCAGCCTATTTTAACGATGCTCAGCGTCAAGCGACTAAAGATGCCGGTAAAATTGCAGGCCTAGACGTAAAACGTATCATCAACGAGCCAACAGCGGCGGCACTTGCTTATGGCATGGACCAAAAAGCAGGTGATCGTAAACTCGCGGTTTATGACCTTGGCGGCGGTACATTCGACGTATCAATCATCGAAATTGCTGACATCGACGGCGAGCATCAATTTGAAGTGTTGTCGACTAACGGTGACACCTTCCTTGGTGGTGAAGATTTTGATAACCGCATCATTCAATACCTGGCTGACGAGTTCAAGAAAGACCAAAACATTGATTTGAAGGGCGATCCTCTAGCGATGCAACGTCTGAAAGACGCGGCAGAGAAAGCCAAAATTGAACTTTCTGCAAGCTCACAAACTGAAATCAACTTGCCGTACATCACGGCTGATGCGACCGGCCCTAAGCACTTAGTGTTGAAGCTGTCTCGTGCCAAGTTAGAATCATTGGTAGCCGATCTTGTTACTCGCACAATCGACCCATGTAAAACAGCGCTTAAAGATGCTGGTTTGTCGGCAAGTGACATCGACGATGTGATTCTTGTTGGTGGCCAAACGCGCATGCCTAAAGTACAAGAAGAAGTGCAAGCGTTCTTTGGTAAAGAAGCTAGGCGCGACGTAAACCCTGATGAAGCGGTAGCCATGGGCGCGGCAATTCAAGGTGGCGTGCTAGGCGGCGACGTGAAAGACGTACTACTGCTAGACGTAACCCCATTGACTCTTGGTATTGAAACCATGGGTGGCGTGCGCACCGCATTGATCGACAAAAACACAACTATCCCGACCAATGCGAGCCAAGTGTTCTCAACCGCTGAAGATAACCAAAGTGCGGTAACCATTCACGTACTTCAAGGTGAACGTGAAATGGCCGCCGGCAATAAGTCACTAGGTCGTTTTGACTTAACTGACATTCCGCCAGCACAACGCGGCACGCCGCAAGTTGAAGTGACATTCGATATTGATGCTAACGGCATTATGCATGTTTCGGCTAAAGATAAAGCGACTGGCAAAGAAAACAAGATTGTCATTAAATCAAGCTCAGGCTTGAGCGATGAAGAGATTGAAGCCATGGTTGCTGATGCCGAAGCTCACGCTGAGGAAGATGCCAAAGCAAAAGGTCTAGTTGAAGCTAAGAATCAAGCTGAATCAATGGTTAATGGCGTTACTAAAACTATGGCTGATGCCGGCGAAAACTTGGATGACGCTGAAAAAACAGCCATCGAAGCGGCCATTGCTGACGTCGAAGAAGCCGTGAAAGGCGACGATGTTGACGACATCAATGCAAAGGTTGAGACATTAATGCAAGCAAGCCACAAGCTCGCTGAGCAAATGTACGCTGGAGCAGAAGGTGCAGAAGGTGGGGCGGCTCAAGAAGAAGCACCACAAGACGACAACGTAGTTGATGCCGAATTCGAAGAAGTAAACGACGAAGACGACAGCAAAAAAGCTTAATCGACAATGCCTAATAAAAGCCCGTACTTGATTAAGTGCGGGCTTTTTTATGAACGCATATCGTGGTTGATAGACAGAAAAAGTAATTGAGATTTAAACCATGTCAAAACGTGATTATTACGAAGTTCTTGGTGTAGAGCGTTCTGCTAATGAAGCAGAATTAAAGAAGGCTTATCGTCGTCTAGCGATGAAGCACCACCCAGACCGTAACCCCGACGACGAGGCAGCCGAGGCTAAATTTAAAGAAGCCAAAGAAGCCCACGACATACTCTCTAACGCCGAAAAGAAAGCGGCCTATGATCAGTTTGGTCATGCCGCGTTTGAAGGTGGTATGGGCGGCGGTGGCGGCGGCCAAGGTGCCGGTGGCTTTGGTGACATTTTCGGTGATATGTTTGGCGATATATTTGGCGGTGCTCAAGGCGGCGGCGGTGGGCGACAACGTCAACGCAGGGGTGCTGACTTGCGCTACAACATGGAGCTCAGCCTTGAAGAGGCGGTGCGTGGTGTTGAAAAAAATATTACAGTGCCGCGCATGTCAGGCTGTAAAACATGCCATGGCTCAGGCGCAAAAGCCGGTAGCAAACCTAAGCATTGTGGAACCTGTAATGGTCAAGGCCAAGTAAGAATTCAGCAAGGCTTTTTCTCGGTTCAACAAACCTGCCCGCAATGTCATGGTAATGGCACGATTATTTCTGACCCATGCAATGATTGTCACGGAGAAGGGCGTGTTCGCGAGAACAAAAAGCTGTCGGTTAAGATACCAGCGGGTGTTGATGAAGGCGATCAAATTCGCCTCTCAGGCGAAGGCGAAAACGCAGGTACCGGCGGTATTAACGGCGACCTATACGTTTCAGTGGTCTTAAAAGAACACCAAATTTTTACCCGTGAAGGGGTTGATTTACATTGCACTGTGCCGATCAGCTATTCGACTTTAGCGCTTGGTGGTGATTTAGAAGTACCAACCTTAGACGGTCGCGCTAAGTTGAAAATACCAGCCGGAACTCAGTCTGGTAAAATGTTTCGCTTACGCGGCAAGGGTGTTAAGAACGTTCGTAATGCCGGTTTTATCGGTGACCTATATTGTGAAGTATCGGTTGAAACACCGGTTCACTTGACCAAACGCCAGAAGGAACTCTTGCAAGAGTTGGATGAGTCAATTCATACCGGTGGCAGCAAACATAGCCCGCAAGAGAGCTCTTGGGCCGATAAAATAAAGTCATTCTTAGACGATATTGTTACCTAGTTTTAAACAACGGGCCGAGTCATCATGAGTTTGTCTGTGCGTCAATTTGCGCGGCACAGATAAACTCATTGATCGTTACCCCATTTACAGTGTGCGTTTTGTAGCAGACTTTACAGCGTTTATAGGTAACCAGTAAATCGGGGTGGTGATCTTGAGCCTCAGCAACCGAGGCAACGGCATTAACAAACTCGATTGTTCGGGCATAGGTGTCAAAATGAAAGGTTCTTGTTAAGACATTATCATTCGCACAAAACTGCCATTGTGGTGTTAAACGCCTAACTTCTTCTATTTGCGACAAGTTCATTGCCCCTTCTTTTTCAGAAATCGCACGACACTGGCCGTTGAGTAGTGTATTGATATCTCCGTTCATAGTATTCTCACTCTTTGAAATATTTCTAAACTATACCACTGTTTTAGGCAGTAAGGAGAACGGCCAGTGCCACCACATCATAACGCCTGGGTCTGGATGGACCTTGAAATGACTGGTTTAGACCCAGAAAAAGATCGCATCATAGAGATGGCCACTATCATCACCGACGGTGATTTGAGAACCATCGCTGAAGGCCCGGTTATTGCGATTCATCAGCCTCAAGAATTAATTGACGGCATGGACGAATGGAATACCCGCACACACAATAAAACCGGTTTAGTGAATCGAGTGAAAGTATCGCGAGTTACTGAGCGGCAAGCTGAGATCGAAACACTCGACTTTATTCAGCGCCATACACTCAACAACAGGGCGCCATTGTGCGGCAATAGCATCTGCCAAGATCGCCGTTTTTTATACAAGTACATGCCGGAGTTAAGCGAATGGCTGCACTACCGTAATATCGATGTGAGCTCCTTTAAAGAGGTTGCGCGCCAATGGTCGCCGAGCATTTTGCCTGGGCTTAAAAAACGCGCCACGCACAAAGCCTTAGACGATATTAAAGAGTCGATTGAAGAGCTTCGTTATTATAAAGAAAACCTCATTCACTCTGATACCTATGATGAATATGAGTACGATGACTAATTTGATCGTATTGCTTGATTGATCGTAGACGGCTTCAATGCTGAAAAGCGATCAATGATGCGTGTCGTTATATGCCTGAGCGGGGTTAAAACGCGACTTGGTGCTTGTCGCGTAATCATCAAGCCAGGTCACTCGAGTTTTTTAAAGCGTTATGTATAAGAGAATTAGCCTCAGCAATAAACCTTTTCACATCCAAGCTATTAATTTGATCACTAAGCTGAATAGACTTAGATAGTTCTACACCCATTACATGCATCGTTTCGAGGCCTACAAGTTTAGCTGATCGCGAAATACTTCTTATATATCGGAGCGCTTCCTCAGTCTCAGTAATTTGTTCTAATTCCTTTAGGTCTTCCTGAACCGCCTCGGAAAAAGCTAATAGTATTTCTCTATCAATCATAGGCGCTTAAGGCCTTTGCAAGGCTAGGGTGTTTTCTGCGCCACCTAATACACGCAGTGCGCAGAAGTTTTTGATTTTGTTAGTTGTCATTTTCTTGCAAGCTAATGGCTATTGCGTTCTCGTGTTTCAAGAAATCACTAAAGCTCCCATGAAACTCTACGCTTGGGTATTCATCGTTTATCTCAGGCCCACCGCGTAACGTTAGGTGTACCACAGTAAATAGATCACGATTATCTAAATGCTTGCATAGAATATCATCAGTCCATTCATGACGAGCCACCACTTCAACTTCCTTATCGTAGATCAAATGACCAGGGATCACTTCCAATACAAGCTCAATTTTTAGCTCGCCAGATTCTTGTAAGTTTGTTGAAAGCCATTGCTTAGGTAAATTCATGATTCTCGATTAGTACATATTGCGGCCACAAAATGGGCGCGGTGAATGTGAGCTTTGGTTTCCGTTAGATTTTATATAGTTTTTGCTTAAGTAGCTGATACATTTTGTCCCCATCACTCCCCCCTGAAGGAATCAAATTAATGATGAACATCAAAACATTTACAAATGTAAATACTAATATGAAGTAATTTCCAGCATTACTTTCAGGGTTACCAAATATGGTAACCCATAGTATTGTCATACCAAATAACAAAATTTGAGCAATCAAACCACCAGCATAAAACAAAAGTTTTGATGAATTTTTCTCAGGTTCATCAGCGAAACACCAACCACCGACGCCAGTTACAAGGACACTGTATATCCTAGATGATACGAATAAAGCGGCCAACGCATGCCCTAATTCATGGATGATAATTAGCGCCACATAAGCCGTAACTAAGCTTAAAATACCTATCGGATCTTTAACGCTAAAAAAAAACGCAAAGAAAATTCCACCTATTGGAAATGTCCAATGTATGTAGATGGGAATTTTCAGTAAGTGAAACGAAAAAAGGTAGCCGCTGCTTGGAAGATAAGGCTTCATGGCAGTAAGCCTAATGCCAACCAAAGGCGCGCGCGTTTTCTGCGCGTCCCGCCGTAGGCATACTTTTGGTTCTTGTTATGAGTTTATTCATTGCCACTATCTTGAATAGACTTTTTAATTTGTTTCATAGTTTCTTTATCTATTTCATTTAAAGGCGTCCAATACGCTTTGTTGCCTTTTCGTAACATTGCACCTTCATAATCTTTGGCGGTGATTTTCTCTGATAAAGAATAGCCATTTTTCTTAGATATTTTTAATAATTCGGTGGGGCTAACTTGCTTGATTTTTATGCAACCTGATAGGAACAATATTAATAGTAGAATTGTAAATGCCTTCATTGTCTAGTCTCATAACGCCTTGCCAATTTGAAAAATGCGAGCGATAGCGAGTAGTTTTTCAAATTGAGCAACTTGTTATGAGCAAACGCCATGAAATTGACCAACAATATCTAACATAACCCAAACATCACCTTTACTATAAGACTTAACTGACCCATCGCCACCTAAAAAAGGGTAAGGAGCTGGAATATAGATTTCTTCTTTATCTAAAACTCCCAAACGTTCTCTAATTTTTGAAACATGATTAGAATCTAAAACATGCTCCTTGAAACTTTGTTCTTTCAAAATTTTTTCTTCAAATTCTCGTATGTTTTTAAATTCACCATATAGTTTTGCGCCCTTTTTGAAAGGGTGTAAAACTATATAGTTATTTGTATCTGTTGAACGCATGAATATATGACCTAGGTCTGAATATCCTACTACTTCAGTATATTTCTCGAATGTACTAGAGGATGCCCAACAAAGCATTTTTTCTTTAGCTAATAC
>JALZVZ010000342.1 GCA_023299945.1 Altererythrobacter sp.
ATGCGCTGTTCGGCGAACTTGAAACTGATTGCAGCCTTCATGGCATTTGGCAGTGCGTCACTCGCGGTTGACATGTGGATCATTGATGTGCCGAGCGATTAAGGCTTTTGGACCAATATGGATCTGTCCGCTTTCCACTCCAATTGCGGACATCAAGGGACGTCTTGCGGCGGATCTTTTGCGGACATGGGCTGCTTCGCTCATCAAGCTGCCATTGAGGTATAGCGCAGGTCATTTTTGCGAATGCTATTGGGCCAGAGCGCTTTCGCTAGGAGGCCGCCAAATTGTAATCGCTGCACAGTTTGGGAACCGTGTGGGTAGCGGGTTGATCTGCACTTCTAGACAAACTCAAGCCACTGATAAATATGCATTTAGCCCAACCCATCCCATGCTTTGGTAATGACGAGGTCGAGAGTTCAATTCCCTCTCGTGGCACCATTCCTTTAAGCTTAGAATTTGGCGGTTGCCTTGCGGAAGGCACGTAAAGCTGCGCGCGCGGTTGGGTATGGCGTGGGTGTGCTTTGGCTGGGACCGCGTCATTGGAAATGATGGGGTCAAGGGTCGAGGCCTCTGGCTGAATGGCGGCTAGCTCGCTCTCACTGCCGCAACCGGACTGTCCGCTTCCGACCCAATCACGCTACTTGTCTAAAACTCTACTAATGGCTCAAACCCATCTTGCTCCTATGAATTTCAGACTTCCGTCATCGATTGTTACGCGGTATTGACCGGACATGTTTCGTGCAGCATTTCAAAGCCAGGAAAATGGCAGAGAAGCAATTCTGTTCGCTGCGCTGATCACCTTAGGTCTAATTGCCGCAAGCCTCTGGCTTTTTCACGTTCCCAAAAGCCTTATCGAATTGACTGCGAGCGACGCTTTTGAGCTGCCTGAATTGGCGACTAGCACGCCCACCGGACGTACAACGCCTAAGTCTTTTGTCTTCGAACTTGAAAATGAACCGCAAGCAGCAATCGATCTGTTGATCTTCAGTGATCAGCCGGTTCGAGGCGTCAATTTGAACTCATCGCAATTGCAGAACCTTCGAAATGAAAAAGAGATGGCGTTGTTGCCGCATGGGACACTCTACGGAACCGTTTTTGAAGTCCCACGCAATTATCTCTTGCCCGGTCGCAACACTATCGAGGTGCTGTCCGATGCTAATGATTTGCCATCTGAGAATTTTTCCATTCGGCTATTGGAAAATCATCAGGCCGCGGGCTCATTAGAACAACTGAATTATTGGGGTGATATTTTCCCAGCACTCCTTCTTGGCATAGGCGGCCTTGCAGGTGTTTTTTGCTTGGGCGGGCCGCTCTTGGGGATTCGGCTGCAGGACTACATCCCGTTATTGTTGATGGCGGTTATGCTTGCCTCCGCAGGTGCTTTATCGGGTCAGCCCAATTTCTTGCAGGCTTTTGAGGCGCGCAATTTTGTTGGGGCCGCTTTTCTCATTGGATACAGTGTTTTGCTAGGAGCGATCTTGCGCGAGCAAAGAAAGCCAAAGGAGCTATTCAGTCCTGCAGAACTTGCTGCATTTATAGCGATGGCGATCTGGTTAGGCCTTAGCGTGTTTGCCTATTTTGCAGGTGTGTATGTCGTTTCTGCGTTCTACATTTTTTGCACCGGCGCTGGGGGCGCAATTGTTTTTGTTTCTTTGCGGGTCACACGATTGTTTTGCTTGGATGTGTCAGCTTTTCGCTCAAGGCTAAGGACGTTGGAAAGCACGATTGATTGGCAGGCTAGCCAGCTTGACGAAAAGTCTCAGCTTGTGGCCCGGGAAATGCAGCACAATGCCGTTTTAGAAGAGCGCCAGCGCATGATGCGCGACATTCATGATGGGATCGGAGGGCAATTGCTGTCGCTCATGCTGCGGGTTCGGTCCGGCAATCTTAACTCGGATGAAACGGCAATGGGCATCAAGCAAAGCTTGTCAGATCTTAGATTGGTGGTGGATTCTGCGGATCATCTTGGCGGGGATTTGATGTCTGCACTTGCGACATTTCGTTCGCGAGCTCAGCAACAATTGTCTGCGGCCGGTATTAAGTTGGAATGGCATTTCACTGACGATCTCTCGGGCCGCTTTCAATCGACCAGTAAGACGCTGGAGCTTTACCGGTTTATGCAAGAGGCTGTGACGAATATCGTGCGTCACTCCAACGCATCGGCAGCGCAGGTGCACATTGTTTATCAAGAAGCACAAGAACGCTTGATTGTTGAGATCCAAGATGATGGCTGCGGCTTGCCGAATGATCTGGAAAATCGTGCGGGCAAGGGGCTGGCCAATCTCGCTGAGCGTGCACGGCGATTGAAAGCAGAGCATACGCTTGGCTGCGCTGCACACGGACCGGGTACGCTCGTGCGGTTGTCCTTGGATCCGCACGAGACTTAAACGGTAATCCACCCCAATTGCAAAGCCTCATAGACTGCTTCATTGCGCGAGTTTACCGAAAGCTTGCTATAGACCGATTTGACATAGTCATTGA
Source organism: Altererythrobacter sp. (assembly GCA_023299945.1). GTDB lineage: Bacteria > Pseudomonadota > Alphaproteobacteria > Sphingomonadales > Sphingomonadaceae > Erythrobacter. The sequence goes on from JALZVZ010000342.1 coordinate 2,482, forward strand.
CTGTATGGGCTGAAATGCCGAGCGCCTCGGCGGTCTCCTTATAACTTAATCCTTTTGCAAAAAGGGTAAGTACATCCACTTCTCTTTTGGTGAGCGCGTCACTGGGATCGGTGGTGTCGGGCGATTTGGATTGGTTCTTCAAATAGTGGTCGAGCAGATATGTCGAAACCTGGGCGCTAATTGGGCTCGCGCCCGCGATTGTATCTGTCATGTGCTGCACTATTTGTGGCGGTTCAGTGTCTTTCAGCAAGTAACCGTGTGCCCCGGCGGAAAAGCCAGTCATGACGCTTTCCCGGTCACCAAGAACCGTCAGAATGAGCGCTTTTGCATCGGATGTTTGGGTTAGCTTTGCAACGAAATCAGAGCCGCGGCCATCAGGCAATTCGAGATCAACGAGGCACAAATCTGGAGCTGTACCCGAACGCAATTGGCCAATCGCTGCATGCAAGGATGCGCAGCAAAACGCGACCTGCATATCAGGTTCCGCTTCGATGACTGCCATCAGGTAGGCGCGCATATCGGCGTCATCTTCGAGAATGCCAATTTTTAAAGCGCCGGTCATTTCGTCGCCGCTTTGTAATCAGTTTCGATTGTCCAGCAATTGGCATAAGGTTCCGTCTTAGAATGGACCCAGGCTCTATTGGCCGGCGGAGGACTGCCCTTCGCCAAAAATTGTATGGATTCGGCGCGTTCTTGATGCGTTGTTGCACGAAAGCCATCACCAAATTCCTTGCGGCAAACGGCATGGGCTTGCGCGCCATTGGTCAACGAGGCTCCGACAATGGGGGCGGTGAATTTGACCTGTCCGCCGGTCCATTTCGAATGCATATTGGCCCGCGTAAAGGGTTCTTTGATTGGCTCATCGCCCGGTTTGAAGCAGGCTAGCGGGAGCGCGGCGCTGCACAGAGTATCGCCAGCGTGCGGATCGCAGGAATTCTCCCCATTGGCATCCCTGCAGCCCAAATTTACATAGTTGGGGTCAATCTGGTCCGTCACTGCCCGAAGCGTCAGCCCCATCTCTTGTTCTGGCGGAAGGCAAACTGCGATGCCGAAAAAGTCGACGATGTGATCATCGCCCAAAAGCACATCCAAAGGCCGCGTTTCGTTGGGGCTTGAAGTGATAAAGTCGAGAAGGTTTTCGTAATCTCGCTTAAATGGTTTGCCGTTGTCGTAAAATCGTCTTTTGCCAAAGGTCATGTCAGACAATCGCGCCGCAAACACGTTCCGGCTTGCGATCCAAGCTGGAAATTCCTCGGGCCGTCCAAACAGGTAGGAGGCGTTGTGACTGGCTTTCCACATGTTTTCGATATCGCCCACATTCAGGGAATCATTGCTGGTTTTCGTTAAAGAACGTGCGCCAATAACAAAAAGCCCTGATGTGGCCTTTGATGGCACTTCGACGGTGTCGAGAAAGAACCGATCAAAGCCGCTTTCGTCGTAATTGCGATCGACGGTCAACGCGCCTTTGGGGCCGATCCGCTTGGCAACAAAACTATGCTTGGGGGTAATGACGACATTGGCTTCCCCTGCTGGCGCATAATTGTCTTCGATCCCTCCGAGCATGATCTGCTTAGTTTCGGCTTTTCGGCACTGGTACGTGTCCAATGCTTCCATCCCTGAATTCCAAGTTATGTCGTCTTGGGGCTCTTGAACCTTGGCACTGCCATTTGCGGGTGCCTCGCGGTCGAGCCATCTGATGGCCGTGACACTCAAAACTGTGCTGGTTAGGATGCCAAAGAGCAAGATTGCTGCCAGTTTGGTGGAGGAGATGCCGATCTCAGCCATGTGCTTATCCGCGCCTCCTCAAATCTCTGCCGCTACTCAACCTTTAGAGAACCACCTTGGCTTTGCAAAGCGGCAGATACCTTGCTCTTCTCAATAGCATTCATCCGCTTCACTGTGTGCAGAATTGGGGCGTCCAAAAAGCGGGTCGCAAACTTATGGACGCCCCAATCCCTATTGCGCTCTATTTAACGCAATATTTGTTGTTCGAGGTCTTGAAACCAGACGGGCAAGAGCTGCCGCTCTTAATAACCGCTTGAGCTCCGCTTTTCGTGGACACGCAATAGTTGTTGTTCGAGGTACTGAAGCCTGATGGGCAAGAGCTTCCAACTTTTTGAATAGCCACAGCATCCCCGCGTGAAACACATTTCGAGCCAGAGGAGTTGAACCCTGATGGGCAAGAGCTTCCAGTCTTTGAAATGGTTTTTCCGCTTGATTGTGCAAGAGCCATTTGGGGCATGGTTGCAAAGGCCGCAGCCGCGGTAAGGGCTAAAATTGTGGTACGCATTTTCATCTCCTGAGTGTGTTTTGAAGTGTGTTTTGAAGTTTGTTTTTAAGTCGGATTGTCGCGGCCAGTTGGGACGACGCGAAGGCAACCAAGCCTATGTGGCTGCCCCAAACTGCCCGAATGACCAATTGTCAGCGTGACGCGAAGATCATTTCGAAACCGACCAAGCTTTTGCCGCTGTCGGGGGCGTAGAATTGGCAATATAGCTTCCCGCCACGGCTTTCGAGGCCGCGATCCAGATGGCGCGCGAGGAAACTGATCCCGGTTTTGCCTCTGCTCTTCATTTCTTTTGTATAAGCGCTA